>NZ_VOYO01000034.1:0-18853 GCF_013420255.1 Acinetobacter sp. YH01021 | reverse complement strand
TGATGCCATTTTTCTTTATACTGTCACTGAGGCAGGTTGGACATTTGATTTCTAGAGTTATTTGCATTTCTCTATTTTATCAAAATTCAACCTGCTTTTTTTTAGCATACTTTTTGATACACCACCCGATTTTTTAGTACATCTGCTTCGCACAGTAATAATGATGCATCACATAAACTAAAGATGGTTTTCTTGGCCTGGTTAAAAGCTTGGATAAATTGAAGCACCCGGAGATCGGTAGATAAAGAAACTGCAGATTCACCGCCAGGGATCAGCAAGGCATCAAAATCATCAATACTGATTTGTTCGATGCCCCGGTCAATCGTCACTGCAGAACAGCCATGCAGACCATAGACCACTTTTCCTACATTAAACTCAATATTACAGATGCTATGCTTTGCTTCCAGCAAGGCCGCAACGGGTTCAAGATATTCCTGATCTTCAAAATTATTCGTCAAAAGTACAGCTATTCTTTTTGGCATGACTGACACCCAAACGCTTGTTTTAAGTTAGACTATCTATGATTGGTTAAAAAATCGTCTCTGCTTTGTAATTGAGTAGTGATTTAATGTAAAAAATAAGTGAAATCAAAGAGAAGTCGATAAAAATGGGGTTGCAGAGTGTGCATTTTATTGTGAAATCTATCTTAGATATGAATGGTTCAAAAATGACGTGTGAAAAGTAATTATTTTAATTTTCTTATGCTTAAAACCGCTATATAGATTAAGAAATAGTGATATTTCATCTTCCTTAAAATCAGTTAATATGGACAGGCAAAGTTTACAATTTAATAATGTAAATCAAGCAGAAAAGCTGAAGTAAATGTTACCAGATATGACCAAAAGCGATAAATGGTTAAAATCAACTGTATGTTTTTAAGACTTAATCTACCAATGTCATATTGCGTAACATTTGAAAGCTCACTATTGTTATACTGAACAGATAAGGTTTATGAAGGGCGACAGAACAATGATCAACGACGATCAAAACACCACGACTTCTCTTGATTTGGCAAAAATTCGTGAAGATATCGATTCTGTTGATCAGCAAATTCAGCAATTGATTAACCGTCGCGCACGTTTGGCTGAAGCTGTGGCAAAAGCAAAGTTTGCTTCAGAAGAGAATCCGCTGTTTTACCGTCCAGAACGTGAAGCTCAGGTTTTGCGTAATGTCATGGAACGTAATGAAGGGCCATTGTCTGATACCACCATGGCACGTCTGTTCCGTGAAATCATGTCGGCCTGTCTGGCACTTGAAGCTCCGCAAAGCATTGCTTTCTTGGGACCAGTCGGGACCTATACTCATTCTGCGGTACTCAAGCACTTTGGCCATGATGCTGTGGTTCGTCCTTTACCGACCATTGATGAAGTTTTCCGTGACGTGGAAGCGGGTAGTGCCCATTATGGTCTGGTGCCGGTAGAAAATTCCTCTGAAGGCGTGGTTAACCATACTTTGGACTGTTTTAAAACATCGAACCTGAATGTGATTGGCGAAGTTGAATTACCGATTCACCATCAGTTCCTGATTTCTGAAAATACCCGTAAAGACAGCATCAAACAGATTTATGCGCATCAGCAGACTTTGGCACAGTGCCGTAAGTGGCTGGATGCGCATTATCCAGGCGTGGAACGTGTCGCTTTAAGCTCCAACGCAGAAGCAGCGCGCCGTATTCGTAATGAATGGCATTCTGCCGCGATTGCCTCTGAAATTGCTGCGAGCATTTATGATCTCGAAATCATGCATAGCAATATCGAGGATAATCCGGAAAATACCACACGCTTCCTGGTGATTGGCCGTGAAAAAGTGCCACAAAGCGGTAATGACAAGACTTCATTACTGATTTCAGCACATGATCGTGCCGGGGCTTTGCTGGAAATTCTGGCGCCATTTGCCAAGCATAATATCAGTCTGACCAGCATTGAAACCCGTCCTGCACTTCCTGAAAAATGGGCTTATGTGTTCTTCATTGATCTTGAAGGCCATATTGAGCAGGAACACGTGAAAGCAGCCATTGAAGAAATTCGTCCTTTGGTTAAAGAAGTTCGCGTGCTCGGTTCATATCCTGCAGCTGTACTTTAAGTCAGCTATACGTGGTCAGGGCGAGGGTGCTGACCACTGTTTTATACCTAAAATTGGAAGTCTAAAATGTCGTTTGTTCCAGCCAATTCAGGCATCTCAAAATTAAAGCCATATCAACCGGGTAAACCGATCAGTGAACTTGAGCGCGAGTTGGGTCTTACCGATATCGTCAAACTGGCTTCAAATGAAAATCCGCTGGGTTGTTCAGATAAAGTCAAAGAAGCGGTCGCTGCGGAAATTGCTGAAATTGGCCGTTATCCAGATGGTGGTGGTTTTATCCTGAAAGATCAGATCAAAACCCAGTTTGGTTTTAATCATGATCAGATTACCTTGGGGAATGGTTCAAACGACTTACTGGAAATGTTTGCCCGTGCATTCGTTTCAGAAAATGATTCGGTGGTGTATAGCCAGCATGCTTTTGCGGTTTATGCATTGGTAACTCAAGCCATTAATGCGCAAGCGATTGAAGTACCAGCTAAAGGCTTCTCGCATGACTTGGAAGCAATGGCGGCTGCCATTCAGGACAACACCAAACTCGTTTTCATTGCAAACCCGAATAATCCGACGGGAACCTGGTTCGAAGAAGCTGAATTTGAAGCTTTCATGCAAAAAGTTCCTGCTAATGTCATCGTGGTTCTGGATGAAGCCTATGTGGAATATTTCCCGGAAAACTTCAACAGCTTGAAATTCCTTGCGCAATATCCAAACCTGATCGTTAGCCGTACTTTGTCGAAGTGTTATGGTTTGGCTGCACTACGTGTTGGTTTTGCTCTGGCTTCAGTTGAAGTGACAGATTACCTGAACCGTATTCGTCAACCATTTAATGTCAACCATTTAGCGATGGTCGCTGCGGTGGCTGCACTGAAAGATGAAGACTTTATCGCGCGTTCTCGTGAAGTGAATAAAGCCGGTATGGCGCAACTTGAAGCTGGCTTTAAGGCTTTGGGTCTTAACTATGTGCCTTCACGTGCCAACTTTATTCTGGTAGATGTACAGGCAGACCCATCAGCAACCTTCAATGGTTTGCTCAAACAAGGGGTGATTGTGCGTCCGGTTGGTATTTCAAATCACATTCGCGTATCGATTGGTACTGAAGCAGAAAATGCGAAATTCTTGAGCGCATTGGCTAAAGTACTCGGTTTAGAGGCAAAAGCTTAAACCATGTCGCAGCCACTGTTTGAGAAAGTTGCATTTATCGGGCTTGGACTGATTGGTTCAAGTCTGGCGCGTGTCATTCGAGCCGAGCATTTGGCCAATGACATCGTTGCATCGACACGTTCACAAAAGACTTTGGAAGATGCTAAATCTCTTGGCCTGATTTCCGAAGGCTATGCCGATCCTGTAGAGGCGGTCAAAGGTGCTGATCTGGTAGTGCTTGCATTGCCGGTACGTGCCACGCAAAAGGTGTTGGAAGCCATTCAGCCTTATTTATCTCCCAATACCATTATTACTGATGTTGGTAGTACCAAAGGTAATGTGGTCGATGCAGCGAAAGCGGTTTTTGGCGATGAACTGCCTGAAGGTTTTGTACCGGGCCATCCGATTGCAGGTGCCGAGCATACTGGGGTACATGCAGGTAAAGTTGATTTATTTGCCAATCACAAAGTGATTTTGACGCCACTGCCAAGCAGTGCAAACTGGGCCGTCGATAAACTGATTCAGCTGTGGCAAGCGGCGAAAGCCGAAGTGATTTGCATGGATGTCGACAAGCACGATGAAGTGCTGGCGCATACCAGTCATCTTCCGCATCTTATGGCATTCAACTTGGTTGAACAATTGGCCAAGCGTGAAGACAATTTAGATATATTTCGTTATGCTGCGGGTGGTTTTCGGGATTTCTCGCGAATTGCCGCCAGCGATCCACAAATGTGGCATGACATCTTTTTTGCTAATAAAAAAGCAGTTCTAAATGCTGTTGATGGCTTTGAACAGCAGCTCGCGATTATCCGCAAATTGATTGAAGATGAAGATTCCCACGCATTGATGGGCTTATTGGGTCATGCGCAGGCAGCTCGCCAGCATTTCAACCATATGCTCGCCAAGAAACCTTTCATGGAGAAAAATAAAGTGACACAACAATTTACCATTCAGCCGGGTGCCAAGAAATTTCAGGGTAAATTTACCGTGCCAGGTGACAAATCTGTGTCACATCGCTCGATCATGTTTGGTGCGATTGCAGAAGGTACCACACATGTGACCGGCTTTTTGGAAGGTGAGGATGCTCTAGCGACACTGCAAGCTTTCCGTGATATGGGAGTCAGCATTGAAGGCCCTAAAAATGGTGAAGTCACCATTCATGGTGTTGGCATGCAAGGCTTAAAAGCGCCGCAGTCTGCCATTTATATGGGCAACTCAGGCACTTCAATGCGTTTGCTGTCGGGTATGCTAGCAGCACAGAAATTTGATTCAGTGATGACAGGGGATGCGTCATTGTCTAAACGTCCAATGGAGCGTATTGCCAAGCCTTTACGTGAAATGGGCGCGCAAATTCAGACCACAGGTGAACGCGGTACACCACCTGTATCCATTACCGGTAATCTAAACCTTAAAGGGATTCAGTACGATTTGCCAATGGCTTCTGCTCAGGTGAAATCAGGTATTTTACTTGCAGGCCTGTGGGCGGAAGGTGAAACTTCGGTGACTGAACCTGAACCAACCCGCGATCATACTGAACGTATGTTGCGTGCATTCGGTTATGAGGTGAAAACTGAAGGTAACCAAATTTCCCTGCAAGGTGGTGGTAAGCTGGTTGGAACCAATATTCAGGTGCCTTCAGACATTTCGTCCGCTGCCTTCTTTATGGTGGGTGCGGCAATTACTGAAAACTCGGACGTCACCCTTGAAGCGGTAGGCATTAACCCGACCCGTACTGGTGTGATTGAAATCCTCAAGCAAATGGGGGCGGACATTATAGTTGAAAACGAGCGTATTGCAGGCGGTGAACCAATTGCGGACATTCGTATTCGTGGTACGCGTACCTTGAAAGGCATTCATATGCCGGAAGATCAGGTGCCATTGGCAATTGATGAATTCCCGGCGTTATTCATTGCGGCAGCATGCGCTGAAGGTCAGACAATTTTGACCGGTGCTGCCGAGCTTCGCGTGAAAGAATCGGATCGTATTCAAGTGATGGCAAATGGTCTTCAAACCATGGGTATTAACTGTACCCCAACTGAAGATGGCATCATCATTGAAGGTAAGGGCAAGTCCGGTGACTGGTCGCCAATCTTTACGGGTGGTGAAATTGAATCGCATCATGATCACCGTATCGCGATGAGTTTTTCGATTGCCGGTTTGCGTAATTCGGAGCAGATCAAGATTGTCGGTACTGAAACGGTCGCAACCAGTTTCCCGACCTTCACAGAATTAACCTCAATTGCAGGATTGCCCATTCAAGTGTCAGAATAATTTTTAAAATTATGTGAAACAGCCAAGCTTTTGCTTGGCTGTTTTGTTTATATTGCTTATGCTAAACCCATATAAGAAAAAAGCCATTTGGAAGTAGCGATGCGAAAATTAAAATTCATGGCCAATACCCAGAGCCAAACACCACGGGATGGTCAGGAAACCCAGGAATATGTAGCACATTTACTTGCCGAAAAATTAGGCAAATATGGTTTTCAGACCTTAAGCCAAAGTGGAGCTCAGGTTGCCGTCAGCGTGGAAGAACATGCATTGCCTTTATCTGTGAGTTG
Source organism: Acinetobacter sp. YH01021 (assembly GCF_013420255.1). Taxonomy (GTDB): domain Bacteria; phylum Pseudomonadota; class Gammaproteobacteria; order Pseudomonadales; family Moraxellaceae; genus Acinetobacter. The sequence continues at coordinate 13,079 of NZ_VOYO01000034.1, read as the reverse complement.
CGAAACCAGAGATGAACAAGGGCATCTGGTCTGTGAAATTGCCTCATATCCTGAAGAAGAACAGGATTGGCTGGATCGTATCACCGAAAGAAGTTTGCTTAATCAGCTTGCACAGGCAGTGGAAACCTCTCTAAAAGAGCAGGAACGCTTTAGCGAGTTTGAATGGAAGAGCTAATTCAACAGAATCAATCAGCTTTGCCTACACTGCAAAGTCAACGCTTGATCCTGAATTGTTTTAAATCAGCCGATGCCGAAGAAGCTTATGCTTCAATTACGCCGAGTTTGACACGTTTTATGGCGTGGGATGCACCAGAATCTGAAAAGGAATTTGCAACAGTCTGGAAAAATTGGCTGGAAAATATGACCGATCATAAAGAATATGTATTTGTTATCCGTCATATTGAAACACAAGAATTTATTGGGCTATGTGGTTTGCATCGACTTCATGATGAAATACCTGAAGTTGGTATCTGGATTCGTGAAACTGCACATGGTCATCATTATGGACATGAGGCAGTGCATTGTGTTGTGGCCTATGCTTTCAATACACTAGGGATTCAAGTCTTAAGCTACCCGGTAGCAGAAGAAAACTGGGCTAGCCGTAAAATTGCAGAACGCTTGGTCGGAAAAATTATCCGTTACATCGATAAGCCTAAATATCGGGCTGTGATGTATGAAATTTTTGCAGAAGATTTTGTCTTTTAATAAAAAAACCCATCATCTGATGGGTTTTTTTATTTAGCCGAGCGCTAAATATCGGGTCATTGCGATCCGCAATTGCTTTAAATAGCCGGTAAAGAAATGGTTGGCACCAGGTAATACGGTCACTAAATGGCGTTGTGGCTTTGCCCATTCAATCATATCTGAGAGCAAAGTCACTTCATCGGCTTCACCATGAATGAACAGGATGTCGCCTTTAATTGCAGGCGTAACATAATGGCGAATACCAGCCACTGTTGCAGTTGGCAGACCGCATAAAATGGTTTGCTTTGGTTGCAGTTCTACGGGTAAGGCTGCATAGCTTTTTGCCATGACATGCGCACCAAAACTAAAACCACCTGCATAAAAAGGCAGGGCAATATGCTGGTTGCGAGCGAACCGAATGACTTCTAATACATCATCCGTTTCACCGAAGCCCTCGTCGTGTATACCTTCACTTTGACCAGAACCACGGAAACTTGGACGATACACAATACAGCCACGTTCCAGATACATTTGTGCCAGTAAAACCGGAACCTTATGTTGTGGTGTACCGCCTTGCAATGGATGGGGGTGACAAACTACCGCGAATCCTTTCACTTCACCCTGAGGATAATCCACAAAAACTTCAATCTGACCCGCAGGCCCTTGAAGAAAAATTTGCTCGGGCATATAAAAACCGATGATTAACAGGAGAATCGTGCATTTTAACGATTATGGTGAATAAAAACATGAATTGGAATTAAAATAAGCAGACTGATATAGTTTGATTAATCATTTTTTGACCAGGTTGCCATGCTCGCTTTAATTTCTCCAGCCAAAACTCTCGATTACGATACTCCATTACCGACTGACCAATTTACTCAAGCGAGATTATTAGAACATTCACAGGACTTGATCAACGTTTGTCGTACACTTTCTGCAACAGAAATTTCCAGCTTAATGAGTGTTAGTGAAAAAATTGCCACTTTAAATACCGCACGTTTTAATGACTGGCAACCGGATTTTAATTTAGCCAATGCCCGTCAGGCGATTTTTGCATTTAAAGGCGATGTCTATACAGGTCTGGATGCCTATAGTTTAAAACATGAAGATCTGCACTATGCACAAGACCGTTTACGCATGTTGTCTGGATTATATGGACTCTTACGTCCCTTGGATTTGATGATGCCGTACCGTCTGGAAATGGGAACCAAATTGGCCAATTCCCGCGGGCATAACCTATATGACTTCTGGGCACATCACATTACTGATCTGATTAATCAGGATCTAACAGCAGCAAATTCTGAAATCCTGGTGAATATCGCCTCTGATGAATATTACAAATCAGTCAACGAGTGCAAAATTCAGGCAGACATTATCAAGCCGGTATTTCTGGATCAGAAAAATGGCAAATATAAAGTGATTAGTTTCTATGCCAAAAAAGCACGCGGTCTCATGGCGCGTTTTATGATTGAAAATAAAATTGATCGTATAGAGGGGCTAAAAGCTTTTAATACTGATGGCTATTATTTTGATGCAGACAGTTCACTCAAAGGAGAACTGGTGTTCAAGCGTGATGAACAACTGAGTGCATAAATGAGATGATTCCCAGTATCTGGCATGAGGATATGTATGCCGGATATTGGGATGTCTTTATCATGGTTAGGTTCTTAAATAGTGTTCAACGATTTGCCTCTATGATGAGTGAAGTATGGATAAACTGCATAATGAAAACTTCAAGATAGTTAAAAATAAAAAATGTCGCTAAACACTTTGAAATCCCTCGCAAAATCTCCCTTATTTAGATCATTTTATCCTAAAAATTAAAGTTGAGTATTCTTGGAAAAGGCCGATAAAATAAATCGAAATAATTTCTATTGAATAGGTTAGATTTCATTAATCTACATATTTTAATTTTAAATAAACTTCTTTTAGATAGTTTAAAAAATATATTAAATTCAAATGCTTGTTATTTGTTTAAAAGAATTTTTAATAGTATCGATTTTTTGAAAAAAGAATTATAAATTAATTAAGTATTAATAAATAAAACGACATAAAAGTAATATGTAGAGGATGAATAAATGCCTTCTATCGGGTTAAATGTAAACTATGTCACAAGTTTGTTAGGTTTTTTGTTAGCATAATTGCATAGTGTTACAAAGCAGCATAATAAAAATGAAAATATATGCTATCCCTGTTTTTGCCTTAATGATCAGTTTATTAGGATTTTGTGTCCATAAACAGTCAGAAATCAGAAAATATGAAAAAATCCGTCATGTCTTGAACGATGGTCGTGATTCAAGCAAATTGCTGGAATCCAATCGGCATCGACATTAAGCAGGCTAGACAATCCTCTTTTGTTGATTGGATTAAAATGATAAAATTAAATCAATAATAAATATAATAAAATTTTTTAAATATTTACCTGGAATATATTAATTTCTAATAAAATGTAAAATCAAATAAGCAATAAGAAATCAATGTGTTATAATTTGCCAACGATCAGGATGAAGCAGAATTCATCTTGTTAAGCATTTGGTTTAAATCAAGAAAATAAAGCTGCATAAAGGTTATGCAGCTTTTTTGTTTAGATTTTTTTTTGGGTTTTTATAGCATAGCCCTGGGGCTGTAAGCTGTTCCAACATTTTAACCCGTCAAATGGCTATGCTGGCATATTCGTTGCTAACACATCCTTAAAATTGATGAATTTTTTTTATAAAATTTCATTTATTTGACGGCTTGCTTAAAGCATAAAGTTTACTCAATAGGGGCTAGGTCATGACGACTCCTAATCCATCTTCAGAAAGTATGCTTGAACGTCTGTTTAAACTGAGTGAAAACAAAACCAGTTTCCGTACAGAAGTTCTTGCCGGTGTAACTACATTCTTAACGATGTGTTACATCATTATTGTCAATCCGATGATTTTGTCCGAAACGGGGATGGATCATGGGGCTGTCTTTGTAGCAACCTGTCTTGCAGCCGCGATTGGCTGTTTAGTCATGGGCTTGATTGCAAATTATCCAATTGCACTTGCACCAGGCATGGGCTTGAATGCCTTTTTTACCTATTCCGTATGTTTGGGAATGGGTGTGCCTTGGCAAACAGCACTTGGGGCTGTGTTTATCTCGGGTCTTGTGTTTATTGCGATCAGCATGTTCAAAATCCGTGAAGCCATTGTAAATGCGATTCCAATGTCGCTGAAACTGGCCATCGGTGGTGGTATTGGCTTATTCCTTGCGCTGATTGCTTTGAAAAATGCCGGCCTGATTGTGGATAATCCTGCTACGTTGGTAGGTTTGGGCGATTTAAAACAACCATCGGTTTTGCTTGCATTATTTGGTTTCCTTCTGGTTGTTGTGATGCATCACTTTAAAGTGCGTGGTGCGATCATCATCAGTATTTTGGTGTTAACCGGTATTTCAGCAGCATTGGGTCTGAGTGAATTTAAAGGTGTGGTTGGCGCAGTGCCATCGATTGCACCAACATTTATGCAAATGAGCTTTGAAGGTCTGTTCACTGCCAGTTTAATTGGCGTGATTTTTGTCTTCTTCCTGGTCGATTTATTCGACTCAACCGGTACGCTTGTAGGTGTTTCACACCGTGCAGGCTTGTTGAAAGATGGCAAACTGCCGCGTTTGAAAAAAGCACTTTTTGCGGACTCTTCTGCAATTGTTGCAGGTGCAGCGCTGGGTACATCTTCAACTACGCCATACATTGAATCTTCTGCGGGCGTAGCAGCCGGTGGCCGTACAGGTCTAACTGCTGTTGTAGTCGGTATCCTGTTTGTTGCCTGTTTGTTCCTTGCACCATTGGCACAGTCTGTACCAAGCTTTGCAACAGCACCAGCGCTGTTATTTGTCGGTGTCTTAATGATTCAAGGTATCGTGCATATTGACTGGGAAGATATTACAGAAGCAGTTCCTGCATTTTTAACCATTGTATTTATGCCATTTACCTATTCAATTGCTGATGGTATTGCGATGGGCTTCATCAGCTATGCACTGATCAAATTGTTAACCGGTAAGGCATCAACTGTACCGTATATGGTCTGGATTATTGCAGTACTATGGACGCTTAAATTCGCACTATTTGGCGGCTAATTTTTCTAGATTTGGAAAGGGTGTAAACTCAGTTTGCACCCTTTTTTTATTATTTTAGGTTTCATGAGGAGAAGCGATGAACCGTCTTGAGTTGATTCGAGCTTTGCCAAAGGCCGAGCTTCATGTTCATATTGAGGGCACTTTTGAGCCTGAGCTAATGTTTGCGATCGCTCAGCGTAATAAAATTGCCATCCCGTATAAATCTGTTGAAGAAGTTAAACAGGCCTATAACTTTCATAATCTTCAGTCGTTCCTGGATATTTATTATGCCGGCGCTGCTGTATTAATTCATGAACAGGATTTTTATGATCTGGCGTGGGCGTATTTTGAAAAATGTGCTGAAGACCGGGTCGTGCATACTGAAATGTTCTTTGATCCACAAACCCATACCGATCGTGGTGTTGCTTTTTCAACCGTGATCAACGGCTTGCAAAAAGCCTGTGATGATGCCAAAACTAAACTTGGTATCAGTTCACATCTGATTATGTGTTTCTTGCGTCATTTAAGTGAAGATGCTGCATTTGCAACACTGGAACAGGCCTTACCTTATAAAGACCAGATTATTGCGGTCGGTCTGGATTCAAGTGAAGTCGGGCATCCACCTTCAAAGTTTGAACGTGTCTTTGCTAAAGCGCGTGAAGCAGGTTTCTTGGTTGTAGCACATGCAGGTGAGGAAGGTCCGGCAGCTTATGTCTGGGAAGCTTTAGATTTGCTGAAAGTGAATCGTATTGATCATGGGGTTCGTTCGGAAGAAGATCCGGAGTTAATGCAGCGCCTGATCGCAGAAAAGATGCCACTGACAGTTTGCCCATTGTCAAACCTGAAACTCTGCGTCGTGGATGATATGCAGCAGCATAATATCCGTCGCCTCTTGCAACAAGGCGTGCACGTTACAGTCAATTCAGATGATCCATCTTATTTTGGTGGTTATATGAATGACAATTTTATTGCCATTGCTGAAGCACTGGATTTAAGCAATGAGGAACTCAAGCAGTTGGCCATTAACTCATTTGAAGCCTCTTTTATTACCGATACTGAAAAAGAGCAATGGATCAACCAGATCCGTGCCCTGGTTTAAGTTTTTAAATAAAAGGCAGGGTTCGCTCTGCCTTTGTTTTTATAGATGGATATGAAATTGAAAAATATAATTTTGCTCATCAGTAGCGTGTTGATATCTGCTTGCTCAAATGCGGATATGACTTTGACACAGCGTACTTTAAAACCCGTGATTGAATACCAATGTGCAAAAGAATTGAAAGCATCTAAATTCTGGACTGCCTCGACCTATTTTATGCAGGACAAAAATAAAGCTGAACTTGAACAGAATGTCTGTTCATATGTAGGTGAGCATGCACTCAAGGATATTCCGGCAAGCACTTTACTGAAAGCGACTCTGGATGAAGAAGTAAAGTCAAAACTCACGCAACAGGCTATTGCAAACAGTCTGAAAGGCTGCATGACCGAGTTCTTAAAATAAAATCAGCTTTGCAATGAAAGCTGATTGAGTGTGGTTTTGCAGATTATTTTTTAGAAGATTTGGATTGTCGGGTCATGCTGTTGAGTACATGATCTTTATCGATAAAATGATGTTTCAGTGCTGCGAAAATATGTCCAACTAAAAGTAAGCCAACTGCCCAGGAAAGCCAGATATGCAGGGGTTTTACGATCGCGGTTACAGCCGGATTTTCTGAAATCAGTGCCGGCAGGTTAAATAAATATAGCACTGGTGCTGGATAGCCCAGACTCCAGCTATATAAACAGCCGGTGACAGGTAGGGCAATCAGCATAAAATACAAAGCCAGATGACCTGCATGTGCCAAAGTTTTCATCCGGGGTGACATAGTATCCGGTAGTTCAGGGGCAGGATGGGTATAACGCCAGAAAATTCGCATAACCAGCAGGAAAATAATGGTGGTGGCGATATTTTTATGCAGGGCGATGACATCGCCTTTAAAGTTGCCATCGACTTCATAACTTAAAAAATTCCCACTATAAAAACCAATCAGCCAGGCTGCAATAAAGATAACTGCCATGATCCAGTGCAGCCATTGTGCCGTGCGCGTGTAATATTGTACTTTTTCCATGTGATTTTCGATTGCCCTCAAAGATGGATGCACCTTAGCAAAGGGCGAATCAACTCAGCAATTCCAAATCTGCAACGCTATGGTGGCTTCCATGCAACATCTATTGAAATGGCTGGGTGCAGATTAAACATTCAGGATGATTTTTAGATTTCTTATTCAGGTGAATTTCGGCACAATAGCGTCACGCTTCATATATGAATAAACAAGGAACAGACCTGTGAAAAAATTATTGGCTGCACTTGCTCCGCTTACTTTGGTTTTATCGGCTTGTGCAACAACAGGCAGCCCTGAAACGCAAACCACGACTCAACAGCTGGGTGGGGCTGCGCTTAAAATCGCGATCAATGCAAAATGTACGACTGAGCTGAATAATATTCCAGCATGGCAAACAGCTACACGTCTAATGACTACGACCCAAAAGCAGAATATCCAGACTGAAATTTGTGGCTGTGTCAGTGAAAAAGCGCCACAAAGTGTAACAGCGGTAGATTTGGCGACTGCAGCAATTGACCCGGCAGCACGTGCGACGATTGTCGGCAATGTGGTTGCAAAAACCATTAACGCTTGTGTGGCTGAAGCTGTAAACTAAGCCCAGATTAAAAATTGAAATAGGCTGACTGGTTCAGCCTATTTTTTATGGGAAAATAGACATGAAGATTGCTGGCGTAGATGAAGCAGGGCGTGGACCATTAGTCGGTTCAGTCGTCGCTGCGGCAGTTATTTTGGATCCGAACAACCCGATTGAGGGTTTAAATGATTCTAAAAAACTCACTGAAAAGAAGCGTGAAAAACTTTTTATCGAGATTCAGGAAAAAGCGCTGGCATGGGCCATTGCTGAGGCTTCTGCGGCAGAGATTGATGAACATAATATTTTGCAAGCTTCTTTGCTGGCCATGCGCCGTGCTGTAGAAGCTTTGCCAGTTCAGCCTGAGCATGTATTGGTCGATGGCAACAAGATTCCACAGGGCCTTGCTATGAGCTGTGATGCCGTGGTGGGTGGTGATGCACTGCATGCTGAAATTTCAGCAGCCAGTATTCTGGCGAAAGTAACCCGTGATCATCAGATGATCGAGATGGACCAGAAGCATCCGCAATTTGGCTTTGCCAAGCACAAGGGTTATCCGACCAAGGCACATTTTGAAGCGATTGCCTTACATGGCGTGATTGATGAGCATCGTCGCAGTTTTGGGCCGGTAAAAAAGGTGATTGCAGCATTACAGCAGGGTGCAGAACTTTAAGTTTTATTTTAAATTATCTAAGTACTTAATATTTTTGTATAAAATTTAGACAAATTTAAAGCGGCTCAAAAGCCGCTTTATTCTTCGCACAAACATTAACGGTTAAAGTTATTTTGTGTCTGGCTATCGTCTTCATAAGAAGGTTGGTAATCTTGATCGATATGTTGAAGATGTTCATGCATTGCACGTTCATGCTGGATACGCTGGTAAATCTCTTCACGGTGCACAGAGACTTCTTTCGGAGCATTTACCCCGATACGAACCTGGTTACCTTTTACACCAAGCACAGTCACACTGACTTGATCACCAATCATTAAAGTTTCCCCGACGCGTCGAGTCAGAATCAGCATGTTTTTCTCCTTGCAAAATGCAAAACCTGCAATCTATTGAATGTAAAACAAAAAGCACAACCAAAAATTACAAAATAAGATCTGGATAGAAATTCTGTCATCTGGGTGAAAGATTTTAATCTATCTCAGCTGGTTAAAAATCCTCAGGCTTAATATAACAGAGCCACTATAAAAAAGACTATAGTGGCTCTGCATTTTTGTAGACTTTTATAAAATACTGTCAAACAATGACAATATTCTGTCTTAACGATTAAGCACGTGCGCTAGATTCGCCTTGTTCACGGTCTAAACCGAATGCGGTATGCAATGAACGAACCGCAAGTTCAAGATAATTTTCTTCAATGATCACAGAAATCTTGATTTCAGACGTCGAGATCATCAGGATGTTGATGCCTTCATCTGCCAATGCTGTAAACATTTTGCTCGCTACACCGGCATGTGAACGCATACCGACACCTACGATCGATACTTTTACGATATCTGAACGGGTCGCAACTTCACGCGCACCAATTTCTTGAGCAGTTGCTTCAAGAATGGCTTTGGCTTTATTTAATTCGCCACGGTTCACAGTAAAAGTGAAATCAGTTGTACCATCTTCTTCAACGTTCTGGATAATCATATCCACTTCAACATTGGCATCACCAATCGGGCACAAAATTTTAGAAGCAATACCCGGTTCGTCAGGCACACCTAATATAGTTAATTTTGCTTCGTCACGGTTAAATGCGATACCGGAGATAATTGGCTGTTCCATGTTGTCTTCCAATTCAGTCGTAATAAGTGTACCAACGTTTTGCTTAAACTCTTCGTCGAATGCGCCATCGTTGTCATTGTCGAAGCTTGATAATACGCGTAAAGGCACCTGGTATTTACCAGCAAATTCAACTGAACGAATTTGCAGGACTTTAGAACCGAGTGACGCCATCTCAAGCATTTCTTCAAATGAAATACGATCAACTTTTTTTGCTTTTGGTGCAACACGTGGATCGGTGGTATATACACCGTCAACGTCGGTATAAATTTGGCATTCATCTGCTTTGAGTGCGGCAGCAATTGCAACACCTGAAGTATCAGAACCGCCACGCCCTAAAGTAGTGGTATTGCCATGTTCATCAAAACCCTGGAAACCGGCAACGACAAGTACGCGGCCTGCATCCAGATTTGAGTTCAGGACTTCAGTATCAATGGATTCGATACGTGCCTTATTGAATGAGCTGTCGGTTTTCATGCCAACCTGGCGACCTGTTAGTGATTTTGCTTCAACTCCAATTGAGTTCAGCGCCATTGCTAACATAGAAATCGTAACCTGTTCACCCGTAGATACCATTTGGTCTAGTTCACGTGGGTCAGGGGTTTCGGTAATGGCCTTCGCTAAAGCAAGTAGACGATTGGTTTCGCCACTCATTGCTGATACCACTACCACTACCTTGTGGCCGTGGTCATGCCAGCGCTTTACACGACGAGCAACATTTAAAATGCGCTCGGGAGTACCCATAGAGGTACCGCCATATTTTTGAACGATTAATGCCATAGTTGTTCCATATAAGCCATGACCCTGATGTACCTATCAGGGTCAGTTACACAAAATTGAAGTTTTATTTTGCTGCAAGCCAGGCAGTTAAATCTGCCATCACTGGAGCAAACTTCTCGTTAAGTGGCGCGCCACCTTGTGCCAAGTCAGGTTTACCACCACCTTTACCACCTAGCTCAGTTGCCAAATGTTTGATGATGTCACCTGCTTTAATAGAAGCAGTAAAGTCTTTTGCTACAGATGCGATCAAGCTCACCTTGTCACCCTCTACACCTGCCAGAACAATCACTGCATTTTCTAATTTTGATTTCACACCGTCGTGCAGGTTGCGTAGTGCTTTTGCATCCATGTTTTCAACAGTTGTAATCAAGGTTGCACGACCTGCAATGCTTTGAACTTGGCTTAGAAGTTCACCAGCTTGCAGGCTAGCAAGTTTTTGATTGAGTTGTTCGATCTGTTTCTGCAAGCTCGATGCAGTATCAACCAGTGCTTCAACTTTTTCTAAAGTCTGGTCTTTTTGCGCTTTGAGCAAACCGTTAATCGTATTGATATCGCGATCGGCTTTTTGCGCAACTTCAAGTGCTTTAGTGCCTGTTACTGCTTCAATACGACGTACACCGGCTGCCACACCACCTTCAGAGGTGATTTTGAACAGACCGATATCACCGGTACGTTTTACGTGAATACCACCGCAAAGTTCGATTGAGAAGTTTTTCTCTTCAATCACTGAACCCATAGACAGTACACGTACTTCGTCACCATATTTCTCACCAAACAGCATCATCGCGCCTTTAGCTTTCGCAGACTCGATATCCAGAAGTTCAGTAGACACCGCAGTATTGGCAATCACTTCAGCATTGACCAAGCGTTCAATTTCTTGCAGCTGTTCAAAGCTTACAGGCTGGTCGTTGGCAAAGTCAAAACGTAACACGTCAGATGCAACCAATGAACCTTTTTGCTGTACATGTGAACCTAAAATTTGACGTAATGCAGCATGTAGCAGGTGAGTCGCAGAGTGGTTACGTGCCGTTGCTGCACGAATGTCTGCTTTAACCGTTGCTTCTACATTTTGAGTAACTTTCAAGTTACCCATAGTCACGATACCTTGGTGTACAAATGCACCACCAGATTTTTTGGTATCCTGAACTTCGAAAATCCCGGTATCGTTTTTGAAAATACCTGTATCACCGATTTGACCACCGCTTTCTGCATAGAAAGGGGTCTGGTTGAGTACGATTAAAGCTTCGTCGCCTTCAACGATTTCATCTACTTGCTCGCCATCTTTATAGATTGCGATGATTTGGCCTTCGCCTGCAGTTGCATCATAACCATCAAATTGAGTTTCGCCTTCAACTTTGACAACACTGTTGTAGTCGATTGCGAATTTGCCTGCATCACGGGCACGTTGACGCTGTGCTGCCATTTCAACTTCAAAGCCAGCTTCATCAATTGTGAGTTCACGTTCACGTGCGATATCCGCAGTTAAGTCCGTCGGGAAGCCGTAAGTGTCGTAAAGTTTGAAAACCACTTCACCCGGAATCACAGAACCTTTTAATTGTGCCAATTCGCCTTCAAGCAGTTTCAAACCTTGCTCAAGTGTTTTGGCAAATTGTTCTTCTTCTTTGAGCAGTTGAGCTTCGATACGTGCTTGTTGTGCTGCAAGTTCTGGATATGCTTCGCCCATCACTTCAATAAGCGGCTGCAACATTTTATGGAAGAATGAACCGGTCGCACCCAGTTTGTTACCGTGACGCACTGCACGGCGGATGATACGACGCAGTACATAACCACGCCCTTCATTTGAAGGATTAACACCATCAGCGATTAAAAATGAACATGAACGTGCATGGTCAGCAACCACTTTAAGTGAAGCAGGGTATTGTACAGGTGTGCTTTTTTCAGCTGCTTCAGCTTCAAGCGCTGTAGTATCCATGCCAATGATTTCTGCAGCTGATTTGAGTAGGTGTTGGAATAAGTCGATTTCGTAGTTTGAGTTGACGTGCTGTAAAACGGCAGAAATACGCTCCAAGCCCATACCTGTATCTACAGAAGGCGCTGGAAGAGGGTGTAATACGCCATCCGCAGTACGGTTGAACTGCATGAAAACGTTGTTCCAGATTTCAATGAAACGGTCGCCATCTTCTTCAGGAGAACCTGGTAGGCCACCCCAGATATGATCGCCGTGGTCAAAGAAGATTTCAGAACATGGACCACAAGGACCTGTGTCACCCATTGCCCAGAAGTTATCTGATGCGTATTGACCGCCTTTGTTGTCACCAATACGAATAATGCGAGAAGCGTCTAGACCAATTTCCTTGTTCCAGATGTCAAAGGCTTCATCATCGGTGTGGTAAACGGTTGCATAGAGTTTATCTTTAGGAAGACCAAGCCATTCTTCGTTAGTCAAAAAGTCCCAAGCAAATTTGATCGCATCACGTTTGAAGTAATCACCAAATGAAAAGTTACCTAACATTTCAAAGAAAGTGTGGTGACGTGCTGTATAACCCACATTGTCCAAGTCGTTGTGCTTACCACCTGCGCGTACGCATTTTTGTGATGACACTGCACGTACATAATCGCGTTTTTCTAGACCTAAGAAGCAATCTTTAAACTGGTTCATACCAGCATTGGTGAACAGCAAAGTTGGGTCATTGGCAGGTACTAGAGAACTCGACGCGACACGTGTATGCCCTTGCGATTCAAAGTAACGCAAAAATGCTTCACGAATTTCAGCTGATGTCATAAAACGAGTACTCACAACCAAGTCACTCCATAATTTCCGATTTGGCTAAAACACCACAGTCTGACAAGCATATAAGAGCTCTGCTGCAATGCGGGGCTTAAAAATTTAAAACGCCAAATTATAACGGAAAAAGCAGTATGCACCAATCATTTTAAAACCAATTGCTAAGGATTTATTTACTCAGGTTTTTTGCTGAATAATTAGGGTGTGTTGACACTTTTAGTTTAAAAAAATAGCGAAGTAGTAAAATCAAATCGCCAAACCCAATTTTACTATTCGCTATGCCTCGTACCATGCTGACAGATCAACACTGGCAAAAGTTGAAAGTTATTCTGCGTAATTTATCCATTC
>NZ_VOYO01000033.1:0-19012 GCF_013420255.1 Acinetobacter sp. YH01021 | reverse complement strand
AATTTTCTGACAAATATTTCTCAAATAAACTTCGAGTAATTTCTACCATCAATCAATGAAAATAATTTCGATCAATCAACCAGTAAAAATCCACACAAGTTGTTCTTCATAATCTCTTAATGATCTTTCTAACACCTCGTCAGTGCTAGAAGCTGGACTTCGATAAACTTAACAACTCCGCCATTCTGCTTCGTTCGTTTCCGTCTATCTCGTCGGTATGGGTGCATTCTAGAGGATTTTAGAATCATTGCAACCCCCAATTCACTATATTTTTCACGTATGTCTTTTTTTTCTACAAAAATTACTGAAAAATCGCTTTTTTATCTAATTTTTAAGCGTTTTTATGCAATAAACCCACTAAACACGTCATTTTATTTTTATAACTGAAAAACCATTTAGACCTAAAAGCTATTACAATAATCTTTAAAACAGTATTTTTAGCCTGTTGACTTTGAAATCTTGTCTTTTATTTAAATTAGGTCGTCAAAAGAAAACCAAAATTCCCCTACCTTATCCAACAAACCGATCTAAATCCTAGACTCTTCAATTTATGAGTTATTTTTTACGTAAAAAGCTTTTATAAAAGCCTATTCTTAGGCAGCTATATAGAAGAGGGATTCATTTTTTAGTTTTCGAATCCCAAAACCATGCTTAGATCACTTATATATGGAAGATAAAGCCTGTTATTTTGCATTAAGCGACTTTTTCCTGTTTTTACTGTCCAAGCCAGTGTTGCATAACTTCTACAATCATGTCTTTCTTACCCTGATAATCCTCGGCAACAAAGAATAATTTCGCGCGTCGCGGTAACTGCTCTTCAATCAGGGAAAATAAAAAGTAATGCGCGGCCAGATCAAGCTGCATAAATAAAGTATAGACAGATCTATAGATTTGCTGTTTTTGTTCGACCGGCTGGTATTCAAATAAGAACCGTAAAATGCAATCGATCTGTTCATCAAAAATATCTTCTGTTGGATAGCGATACATTCAATCACCTTTGTTTTAATTTTTTATGTTTTGCTCTTTTTTCACAGTCAATTGAAATGAACTCATTCTTAGAGGTCATTCACCTAAGCCCAATTTGCTAGTTAATTTTAAGTTTAGTTGCTCAACGAGAAGAGTAGGCATGCAGATTTATATCTTGATTACGCAATCAGAATAAATAAAAAAGGAAGAGATCTCTCCCAAAATCTCCTCCTTAGAATTGAATCTTTACCCGATCCATTATGTCATTATTATAGTTATTCGCTTTAAAGCTTTTAAAAAGAGCCTCTTGGAAAAGAGACTTCTCAGTTGTGGAGTACTATTATTTTTACTACCCTCTAGATGCTCTAAACGAATTCTCTAGATGAATAAATCCTATACATAATAAAGATGAAAAGCAAGCAATTTGGAAAAAATTACCTATTGTTTTCATAGGGTTTTTTTTGAAGTTACTTATTCGATTTATGAATATAGGACATCAATAAAAAAGCAGGCCGAAGCCTGCTTTTATTTCAATAACTTAGCTCTAAATTTAGTCAACAAAAGTCACTTTAGCGATGGATTTTTTACTCGCTTGAATAATCAAAGTCACGTTCTCTTTCACAGAAAAAGAGGCATCAACTGGCTTCCAGTCCACTTTTACCGCACCACGACCAAGTGCATCTTTGGCTTGTGCTGCATTTTTAGTTAAGCCTGCTTCACGTAAAATTGAAGTAATAAAGATTTCGCCACCGAATTCAGCACGTGAAATGGTCACTTCAGGCGTACCTTCAGGCAATTCACCTTCAGTAATGATATTACCTGCACCTTTATGTGCATTGGCAGCTGCTTCAGCACCATGGAAACGCTCGACCAGCTCTAACGCGAGAATCTTTTTGACTTCTTGCGGATTACGGCCTTCTGCCACTTCTTTTAATAGTTGCTGAATTTCTTCAATTGACTTGAAACTTAACAGGTCAAAATAACGCTCGATCAGAGAATCCGGCATTGAAAGCACTTTTTGGTACATCGCACCTGGTGCATCAAATACACCAATATAGTTACCTAAAGACTTGGACATCTTGTTGACGCCATCCAGACCTTCAAGAATTGGTACAGTAATACAGACTTGTGGTTCCTGATCATAACGACCTTGAAGCGTACGACCCATCAACAGGTTAAAGGTCTGGTCTGTACCACCCAGCTCTACATCTGCTTCCAGTGCGATCGAGTCATAACCCTGAACCAATGGATACAAGAATTCATGAATCGCGATTGGCTGATGATTGTTATAGCGCTTGGTAAAGTCATCACGCTCAAGCATACGTGCAACCGTTTGCTGAGATGCCAGTTGAATCAGATCAGCTGCAGTTTTTTGAGCAAACCATTCCGAGTTGAACACCACTTTGGTTTTGTTTGGATCAAGAATCTTAAATACTTGTTCTTGATAAGTTTTAGCATTTTCTAAAACTTGTTCACGTGACAACGGTGGACGTGTAGCACTTTTTCCGGTTGGGTCACCGATCATCGCAGTATAGTCACCGATCAGGAAGTACACCTCATGACCCAAGTCCTGAAATACTTTTAACTTATTAATGAGAACCGTATGACCCAGGTGTAAGTCAGGCGCAGTCGGGTCAAAACCCGCTTTAATTTTTAATGGGCGATTCTGTTTTAATTTCTTGAGAAGGTCTTCTTCAGAAATAATTTCGTGGGTGCCTCGTTGAATGAGGGCAAGTTGTTCTTCAGCCGGCAGGAAATTTGACATCACAAAATCCAATACATCAGTTACTCAATTTGTGCGATATACTAACACTTTTTCAGCATATTGCAGGCTTAAGAATAACCATGACAGCGATCTATATTGGGGTAATGACCGGCACGAGCATGGATGGTGTCGATATTGTTGCTGCTTCTTTTGATCCACTCCAGCTTCATGCCACACTCACTTTGGCATTTGATCCTGACCTTCGGGATGAGCTGATGGCACTGACCTTGCCAGATGACAATGAAATTGACCGCATGGGTAAGGCCGATGTTGCGCTAGCACAAATGATTGGTCATGGTATTAATGCGCTGATTGAAAAAAATAACCTGGATAAATCTAGAATTAAGGCGATTGGCTCGCATGGCCAGACTATCCGGCATCGTCCTGAACATGGCTTCACCCTGCAAATTGGTGACCCGAACATCATTACTGAAATTACCCAGATTCCGGTGATTTCAGATTTTCGTCGTCGTGATCTGGCGGCAGGTGGTCAGGGAGCACCTTTAGTTCCGGCATTTCATCAGGATATTTTCCAGCATGACAGCATTCACCGGGTCATTTTAAATCTGGGCGGTATTGCCAATGTCAGCCTGCTGCCTGCCGGCAAGCCTGAAGAGGTGTATGGTTTTGATACCGGACCGGCCAATATCTTGATGGATGCATGGTGTTCCCGTTATACCGGCCAGCCTTTTGATGAAAATGGCAATTGGGCAGCCTATGGCACCCCGATTCGCAGCTTGCTGGATCGCTTGCAGTCACACGAATTCTTCTCCAAAGAACCTCCGAAAAGTACCGGTCGTGAAGATTTCAACCTGGAATGGCTGGATGAACAGATTGCTGACTGGCGCAATGACCTGCAATACGATGAACTGGAAGACACTCCGGAAAATGTACAGGCGACTTTATTAAAGCTCACCACCCGAGCCATTAAAAAAGCAATTTACCGCTCTGGCATGGATACCGGACAGGTTTTTGTTTGCGGTGGTGGTGCCTACAACTCACATTTACTGGAGCAGTTGCGCTGGCGCCTGCGCAAACATGAATGGAGCGTACAGACTACCGCCGATCTGGGCCTCAGTCCAACCTGGGTAGAAGCCACCGCCTTTGCCTGGCTGGCCATGCGTTTTATGAATCAACTGAATGGCAACCTACCTGCAGTCACTGGTGCCGCTGGTTATCGTGTGCTTGGCACGATTACTGCTGTTTAAATTCAGCTAATTACTATTAGCTTGCATGACTATATAGCTACTCAAAAACAGTCATCAAAAAAGGTCTGCATAAATGCAGACCTTTTTTGATTTTAAATTTTATGCTCAAGAATTTATTGCATCATGCGTTTGGCATTTTCATTTCTAAAGGCCCGCAGAATCTGCTGACCAGCACGACCTGTTGGACTCAAGCCCAAACGCTGCTGTTCCTGACGAATCGCTTGACGGGTTTTATCTCCAATCAGACCATCCACCGCACCAATATCATAGCCACGGTTTAACAGAAATTGCTGGATCTCACGACGTTCTGCACGCGAAGTTCCCGGATCATCAGTAGGCCATGTGGCCATAAATGAACCTTTACCTTGCAGGCGATCGGATAAATGTGCAATCGCCAAGGCATAACTTTCTGCCGCGTTATAGCTATAAATGGCATCAAAATTTTTAAATACCAAAAATACTGGGCCACTCGGGCCTGCAGGTGCAAGTAATCCTGCTTGAGAGGATTGTGATAAATTTCCTTGAACTAATGCCGAACCATCGGCACGTACCACCCCTTGATTGTTCCAACTACTCAAGGATTTTTTATTTCTTCGACCTTCACCGGAAACCGACATGCCTTGAGGGATCTTGACTTCAAAACCCCAAGGCTGTCCGCTCTGCCAGCCACGCTTGCTTAAAAAGTTGGCAGTTGATGCGAGTGCATCCGGAATGCTCGAAACTAGATCACGTCGGCCATCACCATCAAAATCAACTGCAAGCTCATCATAAGTCGATGGCATAAACTGGGTATGACCAAATGCGCCTGCCCAAGAACCCTTTAATTGTTCTTCACGCACATCGCCACGCTGTAACAGTTTCATAGTGGTAAAAAACTCACCACGGAAATAACTCTGGCGACGACCTTCACAGCTCAAAGTTCCTAAAGCCTGTAATAAAGGATATTTCCCCGAAATATCACCAAAATTACTTTCGACACCCCATACCGCAACTACCGTTTCTGCAGGTATACCATAGGTGGCAGCAACACGATTGAGCACCTCACGATGTTGCTGTAATTTTTGCCGGCCGAGCTGAACCCGTTCTTCATCCACCAAACCAGACAGATAATCCCAAATTGGGGTAGAAAATTCAGGCTGGTAATTCAGGCGTTCAATCACTGAATAATCAGGGCTTAAGTTTTGGGTATAACGATCATAGGTACTGCCGCTTACACCTCTAGCAACAGCTTGACTGCGCAAATTGGCGAGACAGTTTTGAAAATTATTTTGGGAGGCATAATTCGGGATATTTGAACTAGAGGTCAAATCAGTCGGCGTGACACGTTGACCATTAATAATAAGTTCAGCCTGTGCCTGTGAAGCAGCCAAGACCACAGAACCAATAAAAAGTGCAAGCCGTTGCATAAGACCCTTGAGTATTTAGATTTTGAATTATGTTTCTACCTTAGCAGCTCATGATGAAAATTAAAGCGCCAATGCGTAAATTTAAATTCATAATTCCTACACTTTTAAATTCATTTTGTAATCTTTAAATTTAAACATGAGTTATCCACAAGCCTGATTTAAATTCAAATCAGCGGGATTTTTAAATTCAAATTCAAAACACTTGCAATCAGTTTTGAATTTAAAAATTACTGGGGATAACTTGTTTCAGGAAAAGCGAGTCACGATCATCAACATGCTCTAATTACACTAGTTTTCATTTTAAATTCATTTGAATAATGGGCTAATATTTTTAAATTCAGAAACTTTGAATTCATTTATCCAGTTTTAAATTTGAATTCATATTTTTGAATTTAAAAGCGCAAGTTTAAATTCAAAGCCCGATTTAAATTTGAATTTGTTTTTATGAATTTAAATTCAAAACCACTTTCCAGTTTTAAATTCAAACTTTGATTTCAGGCTTATCTACAAGTGAATATGGCAAAATTCAGCTGTAAAAAAGGTTTTATTGAATTGTTATATTTATACTCAATTGATCAGTTTGTAAGCAATTGATTTAAAAACTGATCCGACCAATGGCAGGCATTTTTAAAGAGGCGCAATCATGCCTGAAAGCAGACAAATAAAAAAGCGATCACCGAAGTGATCGCTTTTTTTATCAGCAAGTTAAAGCCTAGATGGTCATATCTTCGCTCAATGCCAATGGATTCGGTAAAATTTTCGCCAGTTGGCGGCAAAGCACAGACAATTGCGCGCTGTCATTTGGCATCAAGGTGATGTGACCAATCTTACGGCCTTCGCGCTCTGACTTGTTGTAGAGATGCAAATGCGCACCTTCCAGAGCCAGAACATCTGCAGATTTTGGATGCTGACCAATGATGTTCACCAAGACAGTTGGACGGATCACTTCAGTTGAACCTAAAGGTAAACCTGCCACGGCACGCACATGGTTTTCAAACTGCGAACATACTGCACCTTCAATCGACCAGTGACCCGAGTTATGCACACGTGGTGCCATCTCGTTGGCATATAGGCCATTGTCTGTCACAAACAGCTCAAGGGTCAGCACACCGACATAGTTCAGATGATTCAGCAGGCGAGTGATGTATTCTTGTGCTACCGGCTGCAAGTCAGTACTGTCCGGTGCTGGCACAATCGAGTGCGACAGAATGCCGTCATGATGATGATTTTCCGCCAATGGCCAGGTTTTTACATCACCATCTTGGCCGCGTACTGCAATGATTGAAACTTCACGCGAGAAAGTCACGAAACTTTCAGCAATCAGTTCACCCGCAGGGCCCAATTCTGCCCAGGCCTGATCCATCTGATCGGCCGAACGTAAAACAAATTGACCTTTGCCATCATAACCGCCACGCGAAGTTTTCAGTACGATCGGCAAGCCCAGTTCAGCTACAGCAGCCTGTAAGCTTTCCAGTGAAGTGACCGCTTTGTACGGTGCAACCGGAATAGCCAGTTCATCAAACAAGGCTTTTTCAGACAGACGATGCTGGGCAATCGCCAAAGCCTGACGCGGCGGATGCAGTTGCTTGCTTTGCGTCAGTACATCAACATCTGCAAGTGGCGTATTTTCAAACTCAAGGCTAAATACATCTGCACTGTTAATAAAGTCTTGCAGACCATTTTCAGCTTGGCTCGAAATCACCGGACCCAAAGCAGCAGAAGGGCAGTCTGTGCTGGCTTCAAAAAATGTACATTGAATATTTAATGGAAGTGCCGCTTGCGCCATCATACGACCCAGCTGACCGCCACCAAAAATACCGATGGTTTTATCCATAATCTGTGTCTCGACTTAAGCCTGGCCTGGAATATTGTTGCTTGCCACTTTATCTGTTTGCGCTGCACGGAAATCTGCAACATTTTTTGCGATTTCTGGACGGGTCAAACCCAGAATTTGCGCGGCCATAATGGCAGCATTGGTGGCACCGGCAGGACCAATCGCCAAGGTACCGACTGCAATACCTGCTGGCATTTGCACAATAGACAGCAATGAATCAACACCGTTTAAAATCGAAGATTTCACCGGTACACCCAAAACTGGAAGATCAGTTTTCGCTGCACACATACCCGGTAAATGCGCTGCGCCACCTGCACCGGCAATAATTACCTGAATACCACGATCACGCGCTTGCTCGGCATATTCAAACAGGCGGTCTGGGGTACGGTGTGCAGAAACAACTTCAGCTTCAAATGGGACACCAAGCTGCTTGAGCATATTGGCAGTGTGTTCGAGAGTTGCCCAATCTGATTGAGAACCCATGATAATACCTACGAGAGGAGTATCTTGTGCAGCAGCCGCATTCATTGCAAATTTTCCAGAGATTAAAGTGAGAAAAAATAAATCTCGACGAGAGAGCCAAGCTTGAATAGGAGTGCGTATTATAGACTGAAAATTCAGCTTCATAAAATTTAACGGTCAAAGCAAGGCTCGATTTTTCTTGTTTTTTTATCGAATTTTCAAAAACTGGAATAAAAATAGGGGAGTAGCTGCAGTTACAACTATTTAGGAACTGCGGAAGACAAAATAGATGCATCCACACAGACACAAAGCGGCCCAGAGATAATCCAGTCTAAGCGGCTGTTTAAACATGAAAATCATAAAAGGTACAAACACCAGTAAGGTCACCACTTCCTGGGTAATTTTCATTTGACCCACTGCCAATCCTTGCTGTGCCAGTAATTTGGTCGCCGGAATCATCAGGCTATATTCAAACAGGGCAATGATCCAGCTGAATAAAATTGCCTGCCAGAGCGGTGCATCATGCGGTAAAAACTTTAAATGTCCGTACCAGGCCAGTGTCATAAAACAGTTGGCAATCACCAGAAGAAATAAAGCCGGCAGCATCTGCATGCACTCTGCAAAAAGGTCGAACTTATTTTACGGTTTATTTGGCGAAAAGATATTGCATCGCTTTGAAATTTTCTTTGAATTTACCCGTGAAACAGGATTTAAAAAATCCCACAACAAGGCCAGAATTTTCACTATCTTTTCAGCTAAAGCCTTGCTATCGTTGCTTGCAAATTGAATAAATCATGACTACAGCACCAATATAAAGTGATGGGTCAGACAGGAACGGAGTGAAGTAGATGCATCTGCATATTTTGGGTATTTGTGGCACCTTTATGGGCTCGTTAGCGCTACTTGCACGCGACCTGGGCCACCAGGTAACAGGTTCAGACCTGAATGTGTATCCACCCATGTCGACCCAACTTGAAAATGCGGGCATTACTTTAATGCAGGGTTATGACCGCAGTCATTTGCAGCCACATCCGGATCTGGTCATTGTGGGGAATGCCATGAAGCGTGGCATTGATTCGGTCGAATATATGCTCAATGCAGGCCTACCTTATATTTCAGGTCCACAATTTTTGGCTGATCATGTCCTACAAGGCAAACACGTATTGGGTGTCGCCGGAACGCATGGTAAAACCACAACGACGACGATGCTGGCGTGGGTACTGGATCAAGCCGGTATGGAGCCAGGTTTTCTGATTGGCGGTGTGCCATTGGGCTTTTCGGAAAGTGCGCGCCTTGGTGGTGGGAAATACTTCTGTGTCGAAGCCGATGAATACGATTCTGCTTTCTTCGACAAGCGTTCCAAGTTCGTGCATTACCATCCTAAAACTGCGATTCTGAATAATCTGGAATTTGACCATGCCGATATCTTTGATGATCTGGCAGCGATTCAAAAACAGTTTCATCATTTAGTTCGTACCATTCCAAGTGAAGGCCGGATTATTGCACCGATTACTGAAAGCAATATTGATGAAGTGCTGGAGCAGGGCTGCTGGACGCCTGTGGTGCGTACCAGTCTGGATGCCAACGAAAAATCTGAACTTTATGCAGAACAATTGTCAGCAGATGGTTCACATTTCAAAGTCCTGCAACAGGGCGTAGTCAAAGGTGAAGTGAAATGGAGCATGACCGGCCAGCACTCGGTGGCCAATGCACTAGCGACCATTGCAGCAGCAGAGCATGTCGGTGTTTCGATTGAAACTGCCTGTGAGGCGCTATCGAATTTTGGTGGGGTGAAACGCCGTATGGAACTATTAGGCACAGTCCGTGGTATCGAGGTTTATGATGACTTCGCCCATCATCCGACGGCGATTGATACGACCTTAGAAGGTGCGCGCAAACGTCTGGGTGAACGCAAACTCTGGGCAATTATTGAACCGCGCTCCAATACCATGCGCATGGGCAGCCACAAAGAGGGTTTGGCACATTCTGCACGTCTGGCCGATGCAGTGATCTGGTATCAACCGGAAGGTCTGGACTGGGATCTGCAACCGGTCATTGAGGCTGCGCCAAACAAGGCCAAAGTTGCACGCACACTGGATGACATTATTCAGACTGTGGTGGCAGAAGCAGGCGAAGGCGATGCCATAGTAATTATGTCGAATGGTGGTTTTGGTGGTTTGCATCAGAAGCTGATTACTGTTTTACAAGCATAAAATGGATTTAAGTAAAGTGAAGAAGCCCGCTTAGCGGGCTTTTTTTTAGCATATTAAAACGTTGATTGAGCAAAAGTGAACAGTTGTTCTGATCCTGCAATCCTATGATTTAAATATTGACCCAAAGAGCAGATTTATCTCTGAACCCTCCCTGATGATCTTTTGTTGCAATCTGTACACAAGACTCATTGCAGCGCTATATCACTCAAGGCACAATCGAGAAGAACACAGGTATCTATAGGCCTGAAAGCCAGATCATAAATCAGCCCATCGCTGTCACTGTATAAAAGCAATCGAGGCGTTCATTATTCTCGCTGAGTCAGGTCATTCTCATTCCCCACTCCATTAGAAGATGTGTCATGACAACGATGAAAGCGATGGTCTATTACGGCGCAAATGATATCCGCTTTGAAGACCGCCCAGTTCCCACCATTTTGCATCCCGGCGATGCCATCATTAAACTCGAAAAAGTCACCATCTGCGGTACCGATCTCGGGATCTGGAAAGGCAAAAACCCGGAAATTGAGCAGGAGACCACGCGAAAAGAAGGTAGTTTTAATGGCCGAATTCTTGGCCATGAAGGCATTGGTATTATGGAAGAAGTCGGTTCCGCCGTGCAGAACTTCAAAAAGGGCGACCGGGTGATTATTTCCTGTGTTAGCCGCTGCGGGACCTGTGAAAACTGCCAGAAACAGCTCTATGCACATTGCCGCAATGAAGGCGGCTGGATCATGGGTTATATGATTGATGGTACCCATGCCGAATATGTACGCACGCCCTTTGCCGATACCTCACTCTATCATTTACCCGAAGGCCTGAATCAAGATGTGGCCGTATTCCTCTCAGATATTCTGCCAACTTCACATGAAATTGGCGTGCAATATGGCGATGTCAAACCGGGCGACAATGTGGCGATTGTCGGAGCAGGGCCAATCGGCATGAGTTGTCTGCTCACTGCACAGTTTTATTCACCCGCTAATATTATTATGGTAGATATGGATGATAACCGACTGGAATTTGCCAAGACTGTCGGCGCAACACATACCATCAACTCTGCCAAAGAAGATGCCATTCAAAAGATTTTAGAGATTACCGATGGACGCGGGGTCGACTGTGCCATTGAAGCAGTGGGGGTGGAGCCTACCTGGAATATTTGCCAGCATGTCGTGAAAGAGGGCGGGCATATTGCCAACGTCGGCGTACATGGTAAACCGGTGAGTTTTGAACTGAACAAACTCTGGATTAAAAACCTGACCATCACCACCGGTCTGGTGAATGCCAATACCACAGGCATGCTGCTGAAAACCTGCTGTTCCGGAAAATTGCCCCTAGAAAAACTGGCGACCCATCATTTTAAATTTGCCGATTTTGAAAAAGCCTATGATGTCTTTAAACATGCCTCTGATGAGAAGGCCTTAAAAGTCATGATTGACATGAGCTAATCCACATCAGACAAAAAAAGTCCGCTATGCGGACTTTTTTATTTTCAGCTTTAATCCAGCAGATCAGAAATAGGGGACATAACCACGCTGCTTATAGCCTTTTGGCGATGCCAGACTGGCCTGATTTTCTTCCAGGCGATACAGCACTTTGAGGAACTCGGCAATTCCTGACTGCTGCAAGGCATGTGGATCAAATTGCTTCAAACCTAAACGTGAAAATAAAGAAGAAATTTCACTGTGTTTATGTACATATTTCATTGACCATTCCGAGAAATGGGACTGCTCTACCATTGCATCTGCAAAACGCAAGATATTGTGATGACGGGGATCCTGAGAAATGCTCTGAAATAAACTTTCTACTACTTCAGCCTGACCTTCAAGGCACTGGAAAAATTTGCCATGGGAATAATACAACACCCCATGAATTTGATGCTGAAGATTGAACTTCCGGGCAGTGGCCAAA
The DNA here is from genome assembly GCF_013420255.1 of Acinetobacter sp. YH01021. Lineage (GTDB taxonomy): Bacteria > Pseudomonadota > Gammaproteobacteria > Pseudomonadales > Moraxellaceae > Acinetobacter. The sequence goes on along the minus strand of NZ_VOYO01000033.1, from coordinate 7,253 downwards.
ATATCACTCAAATCTTGTAACAACTCTTGTTCAGATTCTATGCGTTCACTGGCATAGCAAAGCTGTAGCATCATGCCATCTCACTATAGGGAAGAATTAAAAACACAATTTAATCAATAATTTTAAATTAAGTCGACTATTTTTTAAGCAAATATCCGTATTTGCTTACATGGTTTTCAGTTTGCATTTCTGGACTAAAATTTTAACAATAGTGCCTAAATTATTAAACGAATATTTTCATACACCTACCATGAACATGAGGATCACTTGATGTTAAAAGATCTGATTTTAACCCTCGCCTTGTTATGTGTGTGTTTTATCCTGATCATCACTTTAAATGACTGGCAATTCAGCGCTCAAACCAATCTGCTGATCAGTTCAATTTTTATTAGCTGGACGATCTTGAAATTTGTTGGGCATCGTATTTATTTTCATGCCAGTTACCTGCTGATTATGGCAATTTTAGTGATGCTGCAACAGTTTGAAGAAATTTTCTGGGCGATGACCGGGGTGATGGCAGGTTTCGGTTTATATACCCTGTTACAGGTTATATTGATTCCTGCCTTGAAAGAAAGATTGCATTTATCTTTCGGGAAATCCCCTTGGATGGTTAAATAGTCGTTGCCGCGACATCTGCCAGACTACGGTCACGTTTAAACATGACATCCACATAGGAACATTGCGGGATGATGGTTAAACTTTTTTCACGGGCAAAATCGACCAGTACATCCAGCATTTTTCGGGCAATACCTTGGCCACGCAAGGAATCATCGACCCAGGTATGATCGGCAATGATGACTGCATCGCCCCGCCATTGATAAGTGATCTCGGCCAGGCGGCGTCCTTGATCTTCCATAAAAAATACACCACCGCGTTTTGAATCTTGATATTTGATTTCCATACGAATCTAAACCTTTGTTGTCATTTTTAAATTATAAAACATCATTAAAGCGAGGCTCTCGCTCGAACACGGATTTGGCAAAAGGGCATTTTGGAATAATCCTGATGCCGTGTTCACGGGCAAAATTCACAGCGGCCTCGACCAGATAATACCCGACGTGCTGTCCGCGTAGGCTGTCATCGACCCAGGTGTGTTCAATCACTAATTGATCTTCATTTACTCTAGAATAACTCATTTCTGCCAGACGTTTTTCATTCGGCTCTACAAACCATAAACCTCCAGTGTCTTGTTGCTGATGCTCGATCAACATGCCGATCCTCTCCTTGTTTTTAAGTCAGATTGACATATTTTTCCCTGCACTATTGTTAGATTTCTTTTAAAGGATTGTGAATCTATCCTTCTGACCAATACCGCATTCTGCTTAACAGGTTTAAACTACCGGCCGGTTCCTTTTATCAGATGTTTATGTCCAGCTCTTCTTCCACCTCTTCGGTGACGCGTCAATGGGTCTGTGTGATTGCTTTAGCCTCTGCTGCCTTTATTTTCAATACCACCGAATTTATCCCGGTGGCGCTATTAAGTGATATTGGTACCAGTTTTTCCATGTCACCCACTCAGGTCGGGTGGATGCTGACGATTTATGCCTGGGTTGTGGCGCTGCTGTCTTTGCCAATGATGTTACTGACCAAAAATATTGAACGGCGCTTTCTGCTGATGGTTTTATTTGCGGTGTTTATTTTCAGTCATGTGCTGTCCTATTTTGCCTGGAGCTTTAGCATTCTGGTGCTGAGCCGGATTGGTATTGCCGTGGCGCATGCGCTGTTCTGGTCAATTACGGCGTCGCTTGCCGTGCGGGTTGCGCCAAAGGGCAAAGAGTTTCAGGCACTGGGCTTATTGGCTACCGGTACCGCCATGGCGATGGTTCTGGGAATTCCCTTTGGCCGGATGATCGGGGAGGCCTATGGCTGGCGCAATAGTTTTGCCTTGATCGCAGTTGTAGCGGGCGTAGTCTGCGTACTGCTGGCCAAAACCTTACCTTTATTGCCAAGTGTCAATTCAGGATCACTCAGCAGTTTAAAAAGCTTGCTAAAACGTCCCAGCCTGATGCTGGTCTTTGCGCTTACCGTTCTTGTGATTAGCGCACAATTTACCGCCTACAGTTATATCGAACCCTTTGCGCTGAATATTGCGCAATTCAGCTCTGCACAGACCACCAGCTTATTGCTGATTTATGGCGGTGCGGGCCTGATCGGGTCTTATGTATTTGGCCGCTTTGCACCGCATTTTCCCCGACTCACCATTCCGCTATTTACGCTCGGGCTAGGGATCTCGCTGCTGTTATTGCTGCCCCTGTCTCAGGGTGTAATTCAGCTCAATAGCCTGGCGTTAATCTGGGGCATCAGCATTATTGGCTTTAGTCTGGCCTTGCAAGCCAAGACCTTAAATTTGGCTTCTGATGCAACCGATGTCGCCATGGCAATTTTTTCAGGTCTGTATAATGTCGGGATTGGCGGCGGCGCCTTACTTGGCGGTCTGGTAACGGCACATATCGGATTACATAGTATTGGCTGGGTAGGAGCCATCTTGGCCAGTCTGGGTTTTCTGATCAGCTTATATCTGATTCAACGTTCGGATTTCCTAGTTCAGAAAGCACCTTGAAGCATGATTTTTGTAAATGAAATTGTAGTCTTAGCAAAAATCTGTCATGCTTGCTGCACATTGAGCCATCGCTCAAAAAAAATTTAGTTTGAACAAGGGGAGTAGCCTCCTCCAAGCGTTTAAGAATGAAATTTCAATTTTTAAACGTGTCAGAATATCGTCATTACACTTTGCAAAAAGTCGGTATCTGAGCATCTTGAAGTCACACTTTATATAAAAAAGTGGAACAGTAAGATGTAGGCAAGACCTTGATCATGTTGTTATAGATGTTTTTCATCTGGCAACTGGTCAAGGTTTTTTTATGGCCAGTCGTCCGATGTGGAGAATTCACATGGAAACCATTGGTACGCTCTGGCTGTATCTTATCTTTTTCGCGATTGTCGCAGTCATGCTGGTAATCGATTTTGTCGGCTTTAAGCATCAGCATGGTCAGGAAGTCAAAGTCCGTACTGCTGCCTACTGGAGTATTGCCTGGGTCAGTGTCGCGACTTTATTTGGTGGCGGCTTATGGCTGTATCTGGAACAGACCGCAGGCACGGCAATTGCCAATGCCAAGGTCATGGAATACTTTGCCGGTTATCTGCTGGAAAAATCCTTGGCGATTGATAACGTCTTTGTCTGGCTGATGATCTTCGCTGCCTTTACTATTCCACCCGCACTGCAACGCAAGCTGCTGTTATATGGCGTACTGGGTGCGATTATACTCAGAACCATCTTTATTTTTATTGGCGCCTGGTTCGTGCAGGAATTCTCCTGGATTTTGTATATCTTCGGTGCGTTCCTGGTGTATACCGGCTTCAAATTCCTGCGTGGTCAGCATGAAGAAGACAGCAATATTGAAGATATGGCGATTCTGAAATGGCTGCGTAAGCATATGCGTATTACCCCGCAACTTCAGGGCGACAAATTTTTTGTACGTCAGAATGGTTTGCTCTGGGCAACGCCGTTGTTCCTGGTCCTGATCCTGGTTGAAGCCTCTGATGTGATCTTTGCCGTCGATTCTATTCCGGCTATTTTTGCCGTCACCACCGATCCCTTCATTGTCCTCACTGCAAACCTGATGGCGATTTTAGGCCTGCGTGCAATGTTCTTCCTGCTCTCGGGCGCAGCCTCAAAAATGCATTATCTGCCTTATGGCCTCGGGATCATTCTGGTCTTTATCGGCTTTAAGATGCTGATGCTGGATGTGTTCCATATGCCGATCTGGATTTCTTTGAGCTTTATTGTGATTGTACTGACTGTGACCGCGATCTTGTCGATTCGTCATAGCAAGAGGCATAACGAAACCACCCTGTAAAAAGTAATCATCAAAAAAGCCTGCATCAGCAGGCTTTTTTTTATTGTGCTATCAGGGATAATTTAGGCCATTTTTGCAAAAACTGTTTGCTCAGCATGCGTTGCTCAAGCACGGCATAACTGACTAAATTCGGATTCCAACGCAGCTTTAACTCAAATAAATCTGCTAAACCGAAAGGAGCAATCAACTCCAATTCATCATCTTTCAGGCGCAGTGCCAAGGCCGTGACAGTTTCTGGCCATAATGACAGCGCATGACTAATTGAAGTTAAAGGCTCAATATTTTCATTTTGATCGGTACGATACCACTCATGTACAAAGGCTTGATTAGTCACATCCCAACGGATATCTGGAAAATACTCTTTTAACCGATCTGCAAGTTGCTGTTCTATAACGCGAGCCTGCTCATTTTCATCATAGAAAATCACATCGACCTCAGTATGATTTATTTCATATTCCCATCCATGTAAATGCGCCCAGATCACATGACGTAACACACCCGCTGCGACATAAGCGTCAGAGTGTAATTGTGCTAACTGATGCAAGATGCGCATTAAGGTCGGCTGCGCACGTACGATCTGTTGAAATTGATCATAATAATTGGATGGGGTCATAGAAGAATCGGGATCGCTATTTAAATATGAATGTTCATACAAACATGGCAATTTTTTCAGCTACAATCAATCGAAAAAATTAAAAGCGTAGGTTTAAAATGTCTTCTGTAATTGCAACGACAGCGATCCGTGGTCGCTTCCTCGATATTCAGAATACAGTTGCCCAAGCACGTGATATACACGACCAAGTGCGATATGTAGAAGATGGTTTAGTCATCATTCACGAAGGTAAAATCCAGTGGTTTGGTCCTTGGCAAGAAGGGCAGTCACGACTTCCTACCAACGCTGAATTAAAGCACTATCCAGATCAACTGATTGTTCCCGGTTTTATCGATACCCATATTCATTTCCCGCAAACAGAAATGGTCGGGGCGTATGGTGAACAACTACTGGAATGGTTAAATACCTATACATTCCCCACTGAAATCCAATTCCAAGATGCATCCTATAGCGAAAAAATTGCCGAATTTTTCGTGCAGGAATTGCTTAAAAATGGCACCACCACTGCACTGGTCTTTTGTACCGTTCATCCTGAATCCGTAGATGCTTTGTTTAATGCGGCGACCACGCGCAATATGCGTCTGATCGCAGGTAAAGTCCTGATGGATCGTCATGCACCGGAAGCACTCACAGATACAGCAGAAACGGCTTATATAGATTCTAAAACGCTGATTGAAAAGTGGCATGGCAAAGGACGTAATCTGTATGCGATTACCCCACGCTTTGCACCAACTTCAACACCTGAACAATTACAAAAAGCCGGGCAGCTCAAAGCCGAATATCCGGACGTGTATGTACATACCCATTTAAGTGAAAATAAAAATGAAATTGCTTGGGTCAAAGAACTCTTTCCTGAACGTGAAGGTTATCTGGATGTGTATCATCATTATGGTTTAACCGGGAGCAAGTCCGTCTTTGCACATTGTGTGCATCTGGAAGATAAGGAATGGGATTGTATGCATCAGACCGACTCCGCCATTGCCTTCTGTCCGACCTCAAATCTATTCCTTGGCAGTGGCTTATTTCCCCTGAAAAAAACTTGGGACAAAGGGGTCAAAGTCGGCTTAGGCACAGACATTGGAGCAGGAACATCATTTAATCAGCTGCAAACCCTGAATGAAGCCTATAAGGTGCAGCAGTTACAGGGCGAAAAACTCTCCGCCTTTGAGGCCTTGTATCATGCCACTTTAGGCGGTGCCAAAGCCTTGAGTCTGGATGATCGCCTGGGGAACTTTAATATTGGCAAAGAAGCCGACTTTGTGGTGCTGAATCTCAATGCAACTGCCTTACAGCAGTTACGCCAGAGCAGAGCTAAAAATATTGAAGATGCATTTTTTGCACTGACCATGCTTGGCGATGACCGTAATATTGCAGCCACCTATGTCTATGGAGCAGCCATCTATGTCAAAGCAGCATCCAGTGAATAAACCGAAAAGATCCCACCGTCGCCAATACTTGCTCCTGTCTGCGATGGCGCTGGGCTGTGTTTTTTTACTGAAACGCGATTCAGCCGCGGCTAAAAAATGATTACATTTACAGCCAGCAAAACAGGTGCATCTCTGTTAGGGATGTATTAAAATTGCGACGTATTCAGGTGTTGCAGGTCAACACCTTTTTTATTTTGCTATTTTTACTTTTTAGGTATCTACCCATGACCGTTCAAATGAGCGTAATGATTTCCGCTGAAGAAATTCAAGCTAAAGTCAAAGAGCTTGGTGCTCAAATCAATGCACACTATGCCAATAGTGACAAAGAACTTGTGCTCATCGGTTTATTACGTGGTTCAGTAATTTTTATGGCTGATTTATGTCGTGTGATTTCAAAACCTCATGAACTGGATTTCATGACTGTGTCCAGTTATGGCGGTGGCACGGTATCGTCACGTGATGTAAAAATCCTGAAAGATTTAGACGGTGAAATCCGTGGTAAAGATGTGTTGGTGGTTGAAGATATTATTGATTCAGGCAACACCTTGAGCAAGGTACTCGAAATCCTGCAAACCCGTGAACCTAACTCGATTCAACTGTGTACTTTGGTAAGTAAACCATCGCGTCGTGAAATCGATTTGAAGGTCGAATTTATGGGCTTTGAGGTTGAAGATAAATTTATCGTGGGTTATGGCCTAGACTATGACCAGAAGTACCGTCACCTGCCATTTATTGGTGAAATCGGTCTTTAAAATCAGGTTGAAAAAAGTGGCATAAGCCACTTTTTTTATACCTCAAATAGACAGAAAACCGGGAACAAAAAATAACATCTCGTTTCAGGATTCAACTTTTTATGATTCTGACTTTGTTTCAAGATGATTAAACAGATGTGAAAACAAAGACATGATAAGAAGGAGTATGCATATGTGGACAATTATTGTGGCGATCGTCATTGGTTTTGTAGCAGGTCTGATTGCACGTGCCATTCACCCGGGTAATGACAAGGCAGGCTTTATCATGACCACCTTGCTGGGTATTGCCGGCTCCTTATTGGCGACTTTTGGTGGTCGTATGCTCGGTCTATATTCGGCAGATTCCGCAGCAGGTCTGATTGCTTCCGTGATTGGTGCTGTGATTATTCTGTTTATTTATAATATGGTGACCAAACGCCGCACGGTCTAAATCAAGTTGACGCTGACTGGATCACCTTAATAAAAAAGCACCCAATGAGGTAATGCCAGTCAGTTAAGAAATTGACTGGCATTTTCTTGGATATTTTTGTGCTTTAATTTTCACTACTCGCGGACATTGCCTTTGCCTTTTTTCAGGTAATACAAATATTTTAGATTGTTCAAA
>NZ_VOYO01000032.1:0-15423 GCF_013420255.1 Acinetobacter sp. YH01021 | reverse complement strand
AATCATTTGAATGATTTCTTCTTGGTCTACGTGCCATAAAATACTCCATATATTGATGTTTATAACATCATTTGAGGAGCAGAATATCACTTATAGGAGTTGTTCAAATTTACGGATCCATCTCTGTCAGACTATATTCATGATCCGAAACAAACACGTGGTGAATACTTATCGGACTATATTTCTCAATTGCATTCTAGTTTCAGTGACGAACTTATCTCTGAAAAATGTGTCTATTCAAACTCAAGAAACTTTTTAGATGATGACCCACATTATCAAAAAATTGAAATGTCACAAACTGCAAGTCTGAACTCTCAAGTGATTGACCCAATCGTTCATATCGTTGGAAGTTTTAAAAAATTTGAAGTTCCAACCACAGAACAGCTAGAGGAACAAATTGATATTTTAACGAAACACCTTGGTGCTGAAGAACTGCAAATGCAGTATGCGATGCACGTGGATACAGACAATGTGCACTTTCATTTAATCATAAATAAAGTACATCCTTTCCAAAAAAATAAGCGTAATCAAAATAAAGTCATTGATTTAGGTGATGGATGGATCTTGAATGCGGTACATCGAGCTGCTGCAGAAATTGAAGCAAAGCAAAGCTGGGAGCCGGAGCCCAATCCACTTTTTATATATAACTTTGAGCTTGGCAAATGTGAAAGAAATCAAAATTACATTGCTGAACCGGATGCGCAAAAAATCAATTCAAAAATTCGTGATCAACAACATCGACATCAACAAAAAAGTCAGCTGAGCAATGAAATTTCAGCAGCGAATAACTATCAAACTTATCTTGCTCAAGATATTGAACATATCTTCAGTAACGCAAAGAATTGGCAAGATTGGCACCAACAATTAGCACAAAGTGGAATTTTGTATGAGAAAAAACGCAATGGTAGTATTTTTAAAATTCAAACGAGTGAGAAGCAAATACTCACATTTAAAGCCTCGTTATTTTGTAATAAGCAAGTAACGCTTAAAAATTTAGAAAAAATATGGGGAGACTTTACTCTTCCTGATATCGGTCAGACAAGAATTCCATTAATCAAATTAAGTGATACAGCTCAGCAAAATGAAACTAAAACTTCGACGTTACACGCTTACCATTTATTTAATAATGAAGACTTTTTGATAAAAGATCTGCATGATAGTTATCTCACAATGAAATCGATGAAAGATATTTATAGCCAAAAACGTCGATCTAAATATCAGGATATCAATTTCGAGAATGAGATTTACAAATACAATAAAAATGCTTTTTTAAAGCAATATCAAAATAGATTTCCAGCACAATCATCTGATGTGATTTTTACACTGTTACATTATCATCATAATGCAGAACAACTGAGCACCAGAGCCGAAATTAGAAAAGTATTCCTTTCCCAAAATCAACATCTAAGCAAAAAAACCGCAGATAAATTATTAGATAAAAAAAATTTCTCTAGAAAATTTTATTCAACCCACGTGACTTCTTATGCTGATTTTTTAAGATTTATCTCTCCAACCGATCCCCTATTTATACAGCAACAATTTTTATTTGATCAACGCCAATCTAAAAACTTTATTGCTCAGAACAACCCGAATATCAAGACGGCTCAAATTCTATTTGATCAGCATCAACTGGATGAACCAATTGCAATTCAAAATCAATACGGGATTCTGGTATTTAGTAATTATTCAATGAATCGACTACAACAATGTATCAATGCTCTAGATCCTAAACTGAGAGAAACCCTACGAGGCTCAGTAGAGTTTAAAGAATTATTTCACACTGCTTTACAACATAGATTCGAGAATATTCAAGATATTAATAAAGACAGAGTCCTCCCTAGCTTCAAAAATTTGTCTCCTCAACAGATTCAAACAAGTTTCAAAGAGCTCTATAAATATTTTAACGCAACAAATCCATGTCAAAGCTCAGTGCTGAGCAAAACTGCTCTGCTCCTCAATTGTTGCGGTGTTGCTGCAGATACACTGCAATCGACATTAGCAGAGTGTATTCGTAAAAATGATATACCCGATTTAAGTATCGAAAATCAAAAGATACTGATGCTACGAATTCGTAATCTGATATATACCCAATCCTTAAAACTCAACAAACAATATTTTAACGCCAATGAAATTGAGGAATGCTGGAAATTATATTTCTCACAAAAACTCACGCCATCTATTCATCAGTATGAACTAGATACACGTACATCTGATTCATCGCCTGATCTCTACCAAGGACTCAGCCTAATTCCCAAAAATCAGATCAATAAATCTTATCAACATACAGAACACTTGTCTGAGATCGATTTTCAGATGTATGAGTTTTTTGAATATAGCCGCAGATCTAGGCTCAAGAAAAAGCAAGAAATAGAAGCCGCAAATAGCTTCACAGCATCAGAGAGCAATTCAAATTCTAATCAACAAACCCAAAAACGATTTTTTCCGCACACTAAATATCAAATTGATTATAAATTTGGTTGTAAGTTTTATTTAGATCAAAAAGAAGTGGCTTTTTTTGAGGATAAAAACTCATCAGAAATTAATGTTTTAAGTAAAAATGATACGCATATCCATGATGCGCTGTTACTTGCTAGAGATAAATTTGGAGTAGTGTTGGTATCAGGAACAGACGAATTTAAACACAAGGTACAGCAACTCGCTACTTTAGAAGATATCCAAATTGAATTTGATTCTCCTCCACAGCAAGTCCCACATTCTCCAATTGACAGCACAAAAGCTGAGAACGATCAGATTGAATATAAACGCTCTGATCAAAACTCGCTAAATAAGGAATTAGCACTGGAACCGAAAGAATTAAGTCAAACTAATCAAGCAGAGAAAGCGACTCATTTTTATGAAAATCAATCCGTCTCCCCTCCTACTCGAAAGCAAGAGCCTCAACCCGAAAATAGAAGCTATGATGGACCAGGCTTTTAACAAAACATATTTTTAGTTGACCTACTATTTGCATAGTATAAAAAATAGCCTAAGCTTAATGCTTAGGCTATTACATATGAAGATTCAGGAAAATACTTAAGAAACTCTGTTTTAATAGAATTAAAATTATCGATTTCTGGATTCTCAGTTAAGAGATGTTCCAACCATACCAAAACAGCTTCATGGTTATTATAACAATGATTTACATGTAAATACCCTGCTAGGCCGAATCCCATACCGACATTCAACTGTTTGATTAAGTTATAGCCCAAAATTTTAGTTTTACGACTTAGCCATAGTTCGTTAGAAATACTCATAATTTCATCCTATCTTTTAATCTGATTATCAAAAAATGATGGTTTATCTCAATTACAAGCTATAATTGTGATTATAGAAGAATTAACACTTGTAGAAAGTAAATATAACCTGCTGTAGGTTATTTATACTATAGTGTAAGCAATGATTCAACCAAAAAATAACCTGCAGTAAGTTATTTTTTATATTTGAAAGTCATATGATTGAATGTAAATTAGCGAGCCTCATGGGCGAACGTAAAATTTTGAAATTAAGTGATGTCGTACATGCGACAGGTATAAATCGAAATACGCTGACGAGTTTATACTATGATCGAGCTGTTCGAATCGAACTTCCTATTGCAGACAAGTTATGTAAATATTTCAACTGCACTATGAATGACCTATTTGTATACACTCCAGATATAGAGTCAGATATTTAAATTGGCCGATCCTACAATTATTTTTTGCCGGGAAAACACGAAGTATCACTATTTTATAATTTTAGACTATGCAGGCCTAGTTCTACGTTTTGTGGAGTGCGATGATATGCATAGCTTACCGATTCACTTGAGCCTAATTTAAAAAGTTCCGTCAATCTCGAATTGTCTTAATTTCTTAACGTTTGATCAAATCAACTTTATTAATAGAGTTGTGATTCATAAAATTGCTTATGATATTGATTAAGTCAAAAAAGTACTGATCAATATCAGTACTTTGATTTTAAATAATTTTAACCATTTATGATCGCATTAAATCTTGCAATCCATGATTGGGCATCATGAGCATTGGCCGCAAAAAACTTGAACATAGGCTGCTCTGCATTATTCGTATTCACAACGATAGAATAGTGATCTCGTGAGATCTCTCTGCCGTCAGAACGCCGAATTGTATTTGTCCGCGTTTCCATACTCCAGCTGCGGATGTCACTCAAATCAAAAATTATAATGTTTGATATCGTTTGCGCAGTAAAAGCAATTTTCCGCTGTACAGTATCAATCACCACACCTGTCGCTGAATAACTCTCATTAAAACCATCTGCCTTCAAATAGCTCAATTTTTGCTGATGCAGTCTTTTGGGCAAAATATTGCTGATATATACCCTTCGAATCGGGTAATAAATTAAAAATGAAATGACTAAATATAAGAATCCCATAAAGTAAAATAGGATATCCGCCTTCATTCCAGCATATGCTTTGAAAGCAAATAGCGTAATCATAAAAAATATAAAATAACCAAGTAAACTTTGCATAGCAGACCAAGGCTGCTTCACTGAAACCGTTTTTATTACACAAGACATAACATAAAACTTTTAAAATAGAATACTAAAGAAGATTTTTTATTGACCAGCTAAGCCATCATAACCGCTAAGATTTGGTACTTTTGTCAGCAATTTACAGCCTTGAAATGCGCCCTGATTGTTCTTTATATATAAAGAAGCCAAAGAGAAACTTTCATTTCTTTCCTGAATATCGCCATATAGGGGTCGTTTGCGGGAGGGGGCGGAATCCTACGCTAAGGCTTTGGCCAGCGATATTCTCCGGTGAGATTGATGTGTTCCCATCCGAGCGGCGAAACATGGGCCAAGAGATCGGGCGATAGCAGCTTTCCATCGCGTTTCTGGTTTGCAACGACCTCGCCGAGCTTCATGGTGTTCCAGAAGATGATGATGGCGGCGAGCAGATTCATGCCGGCGATGCGGTAATGCTGGCCTTCGGCGGAACGGTCGCGGATTTCACCGCGGCGGTGGAAGCTGATTGCCCGCTTCAGCGCATGATGAGCTTCGCCTTTGTTGAGCCCGATCTGGGCACGCCGTTGGAGTTCGGCATCCAGAATCCAGTCGATCATGAACAGGGTGCGCTCGACGCGACCGACTTCCCGCAGGGCTGTCGCGAGCTCGTTCTGCCGCGGATAGGAGGCGAGTTTCCGCAGAATCTGGCTTGGCGCGACGGTCCCGGCAGCAATGGTGGCGGCGATGCGCAGGATGTCGGGCCAATTGCGCTCGATCATGGCTTGGTTGACCTTTCCGCCGATCAACGCTCGCAGGTGCGCCGGGGCGGCCGACGGATTGAACGCGTAGAGCCGTTTGGATGGCAGGTCGCGGATGCGCGGAGCGAACCGGTAGCCGAGAATGGCACATGCGGCAAAGACGTGATCGGTGAAGCCGCCCGTGTCGGTGAACTGCTCGCGGATATGGCGTCCAGCATCGTTCATCAGCAGGCCATCGAGGATGTAAGGCGCTTCGCTTGCCGTTGCAGGAATCACCTGGGTTGCGAACGGCGCATATTGGTCGGAGACGTGGCTATAGGCTTTCAGGCCCGGGGTATTGCCATATTTCGCGTTGACCAGGTTCATGGCCTCACCTTGCTCTGTAGCGACGAAGAACTGTCCGTCGCTCGAAGCCGACGTGCCCATGCCCCAGAACCGGGCCATGGGTAACGCTGCCTGTGCCTCGACCACCATGGCCAGCGCCCGGTCATAGGCTTCGCCCTCGACATGCCACCGTCCAATGCGGATCAATTCCCAGAAGGTGTGGGTGTTTGTCGCATCCGCCATTTTGCGCAAGCCGAGGTTGATCCCTTCCGCCAAGATAACGTTCATTAGCCCGATCCGGTCAGCGCAGGGTGCTCCTGTGCGCAGATGGGTGAACGCTTCGGTGAAGCCGGTCGCCGCATCCACCTCCAGCAGGAGATCGGTGATGCGCGTGGGCGGGATCTGCTTGTAGAGATCGAGCACCAGATCTTCGGCGCCTGTCGGCGCGGCGGCTTCGAGTTTCTCGATATGCAGAACGCCGTTTTCAATCGACCCGCCCGGGATCGTGCCTGCGCGAGCGGCACGGCCAAGCTCGCGCAACCGCATGTCGAGGCGAGCTTGCCGGTCTGCCAGCCATTCCTCCGGCCGCAATGGCACAGCGAGACGACCGCCTTCCGCGATGGATTGTGCCGGAACGAGTGCGTGTTTCAGATCGCCATAGCGCCGGGACCTAGTAAGCCAGACATCTCCGGAGCGGAACGCATCGCGCAGATGGAACAGCACCGCGATCTCCCATAGGCGAGCGTCGCCAGCCCTCTGGGCCCGAAGGTGGCGATGCCATTTCGATCTGGGCCGCAAGAAGCTGGTCATCGCGGCATCGTTCAAACCGGTACGAAGGGCCGTCACCGCTTCCAGAAGCGGCAGTGCAACGGGCGCAGCTCGCAGATCGAGCAGGCGCAACATGCGTGGAGCGTATCGGCGGAAGCGGTGATAACCGTCGAGCACATGATTGAGCGGATCGTCGGCCATGGTGGCGGTCAGCCTGGTTGCCATTGCAACAAGGGTTTTTAAGCCGTCCCACCCTGACCCACTCGCGATGACATCGCCCAGCGGCTGGCCATCATCCTGTGCATCGACCAGGGCGCCCCCGATCTCGGCGAAGGATTTCAGGGTGTCACGCACCACCCCCGCTTCGTCTGCGACCTTTGCATGGCAAATACGCTCCGAAGCACGGTAGAGACGGCCGACGATCCGGTCGTGGGTTTCGACCACTGCGTCGGCCAACATCGCCTGCCATTCCGAGACGCAAACAGCCAAGATCGCAAGCCGCCTGTCCTCCGGGAGATCGCGCATGCCGTCGGCATAATACCGTTCACCCTGCCTGCGCAGACGAGTCACCCGATGGGCAGGAACGCCGGCAAGCAGATCCTCGGGGAGATCGATGCGTTGCAGATATTCGAGCCGGTCGAGCAGCCGGTTGGCCGACGAAGAGTTCGAGCCAGGCTCGAACTGGCGCAGCCACACAAAACGGGTCACCCGATCATCAGCCGTCTCCTCGAGCAATGCCAGCAACTGTTCTCGGATCGACATAGGCAGCCGACTGGCGATCCTCGTCTCGATGCGTCGCTCGGCATCGACGAGAGCCGCGGCACAAAGCCGCTCGATCGTGGATGTCGCGGGAAGGACAGTGCGGGTGCGTCGGCACTCGGCTACGAAGCGACGGGCGATATCCTCGTTCGACACCGCCATCTCGGCTTCTCGGAACAACCATTCCTTCAGCTCGCTCGCACCACGTCCGGAGAAGGTGCGGAAGCCGTAGAGCCCCCGTAACTCGGCAAGATGCTCGTGCCGTGTTTCCTCGCGGGCAGCATAGTCTACGAGATCGTCGGCACCCAGGCCAAGCTGCGCTCCGATAAATTCGATGACCTCTGCAGGGATCAGTTCGCCTGGAGCCAGCACCCGGCCGGGATAGCGCAGGACACACAATTGCAGGGCGAAGCCGAACCTGTTGTGAGCGCGCCGACGCAGCCTGATATGCCCAAGGTCTTCATCACTCAGCGTATAGTGCTTGAGCAAATCCGTCTGTGAAGTCGGCAAGCGCAACAGCGCGTCTTTCTGCCGATCGGTTAGAGTGACGCGACGCGGCATACATGTTCCTTTTTCAAAATCTGATAGCGTTCAAGACGCTTTGTTTATGAAGCTGGTTGAGATACATTTCCAGAGGTCAATGCAATCGTGGCCGAAGCGCCGCCTCAAACCAACGTTTGTGATACATGCTGATCGGATATGCCCGCGTCTCCAAAGCCGATGGCTCGCAGTCTCTCGACCTGCAGCACGACGCCTTGCGCGCCGCAGGTGTCGAACGGGACAATATCTATGATGATCTTGCTTCCGGCGGTCGTGATGATCGCCCTGGCTTGACTGCCTGCCTCAAGTCATTGCGTGACGGCGATGTGCTGGTGGTCTGGAAGCTCGATCGCCTCGGACGATCGCTTGCCCATCTGGTCAACACGGTGAAGGAGCTGTCAGACCGCAAGATCGGCCTGCGGGTTCTGACTGGAAAGGGCGCTCAGATCGACACCACGACTGCGTCCGGTCGCATGGTGTTCGGAATCTTCGCCACCTTGGCCGAGTTCGAGCGGGATCTGATCCGAGAGCGCACCATGGCGGGTCTCGCCTCCGCGAGAGCGCGCGGTCGCAAGGGCGGACGAAAATTCGCGCTCACCAAAGCTCAGGTGCGTCTCGCGCAAGCCGCCATGGCCCAGCGCGATACTTCAGTTTCCGATCTCTGCAAGGAACTCGGCATCGAGCGCGTCACTCTCTACCGATATGTCGGTCCCAAAGGCGAGCTCAGAGACCATGGAAAGCATGTTCTCGGACTTACGTAGTGGACTTGCCTCGGTTTCGTTCCGGTCTTTTTGAGAGCATTATTTGTTATCAAGGAGACCATATATGTCATTAAAGCATAGTGATGAATTTAAGCGTGATGCAGTTCGCATAGCACTCACTAGTGGCTTAACACGCCGTCAAGTTGCGTCAGATTTAAGTATTGGGCTTTCCACGCTTGGGAAATGGATCGCATCAATTTCCGATGAAACTAAAATTCCTACCCAAGACACTGATCTTCTGCGTGAGAATGAACGTTTACGCAAAGAGAACCGTATCCTTCGGGAGGAGAGGGAGATATTAAAAAAGGCAGCAATATTTTTCGCAGTACAAAAGCTGTGAGATTTCAGTTTATTACGGATTACCGTGGCTCTCTCTCACGTTCACGCATATGTCGTTTGATGGGCGTAACAGATCGTGGTTTACGTGCATGGAAACGCCGTCCTCCATCACTGCGCCAGCGTCGTGATCTTATACTTCTAGCGCATATACGTGAGCAGCATCGGTTGTGTTTGGGGAGCTATGGTAGGCCGCGTATGACAGAAGAGTTGAAAGCGCTGGGCCTGCAGGTTGGGCAGCGTCGGGTTGGACGTTTGATGCGCCAGAATAACATTACAGTTGTTCGAACGCGTAAATTCAAACGGACAACGGATAGTCATCATACCTTCAACATTGCACCGAACCTATTAAAACAAGACTTTAGCGCAAGCGCACCCAACCAGAAATGGGCAGGCGATATCACTTATGTTTGGACCAGAGAAGGATGGGTCTATCTTGCTGTTATCCTTGACCTGTATTCCCGTCGCGTGATTGGCTGGGCAACAGGTGATCGATTAAAGCAGGATCTTGCATTAAGGGCACTGAATATGGCGTTGGCTTTACGCAAACCACCACCGGGTTGTATTCAACACACAGACCGTGGGAGCCAATATTGCGCTCATGAATATCAAAAGCTACTGCTCAAACATCAATTGCTGCCGTCCATGAGCGGGAAAGGCAATTGTTTTGATAACTCCGCAGTAGAAAGCTTCTTTAAATCATTAAAGGCTGAGTTGATTTGGCGCAGACACTGGCAAACAAGGCGAGATATTGAGATTGCAATCTTCGAATATATAAATGGCTTTTATAATCCACGCCGAAGACATTCAACACTCGGCTGGAAATCGCCGGTTGCATTTGAGAAAAAAGCCGCTTAAAATGAGAGATAGACCGGAACACAACCGGTGCAAGTCCATAGCAACTCGTTTCTTTTCGCAGGTTGAGCCACCTCCGCGCTTCATCAGAAAACTGAAGGAACCTCCATTGAATCGAACTAATATTTTTTTTGGTGAATCGCATTCTGACTGGTTGCCTGTCAGAGGCGGAGAATCTGGTGATTTTGTTTTTCGACGTGGTGACGGGCATGCCTTCGCGAAAATCGCACCTGCTTCCCGCCGCGGTGAGCTCGCTGGAGAGCGTGACCGCCTCATTTGGCTCAAAGGTCGAGGTGTGGCTTGCCCCGAGGTGATCAACTGGCAGGAGGAACAGGAGGGTGCATGCTTGGTGATAACGGCAATTCCGGGAGTACCGGCGGCTGATCTGTCTGGAGCGGATTTGCTCAAAGCGTGGCCGTCAATGGGGCAGCAACTTGGCGCTGTTCACAGCCTATCGGTTGATCAATGTCCGTTTGAGCGCAGGCTGTCGCGAATGTTCGGACGCGCCGTTGATGTGGTGTCCCGCAATGCCGTCAATCCCGACTTCTTACCGGACGAGGACAAGAGTACGCCGCAGCTCGATCTTTTGGCTCGTGTCGAACGAGAGCTACCGGTGCGGCTCGACCAAGAGCGCACCGATATGGTTGTTTGCCATGGTGATCCCTGCATGCCGAACTTCATGGTGGACCCTAAAACTCTTCAATGCACGGGTCTGATCGACCTTGGGCGGCTCGGAACAGCAGATCGCTATGCCGATTTGGCACTCATGATTGCTAACGCCGAAGAGAACTGGGCAGCGCCAGATGAAGCAGAGCGCGCCTTCGCTGTCCTATTCAATGTATTGGGGATCGAAGCCCCCGACCGCGAACGCCTTGCCTTCTATCTGCGATTGGACCCTCTGACTTGGGGTTGATGTTCATGCCGCCTGTTTTTCCTGCTCATTGGCACGTTTCGCAACCTGTTCTCATTGCGGACACCTTTTCCAGCCTCGTTTGGAAAGTTTCATTGCCAGACGGGACTCCTGCAATCGTCAAGGGATTGAAACCTATAGAAGACATTGCTGATGAACTGCGCGGGGCCGACTATCTGGTATGGCGCAATGGGAGGGGAGCAGTCCGGTTGCTCGGTCGTGAGAACAATCTGATGTTGCTCGAATATGCCGGGGAGCGAATGCTCTCTCACATCGTTGCCGAGCACGGCGACTACCAGGCGACCGAAATTGCAGCGGAACTAATGGCGAAGCTGTATGCCGCATCTGAGGAACCCCTGCCTTCTGCCCTTCTCCCGATCCGGGATCGCTTTGCAGCTTTGTTTCAGCGGGCGCGCGATGATCAAAACGCAGGTTGTCAAACTGACTACGTCCACGCGGCGATTATAGCCGATCAAATGATGAGCAATGCCTCGGAACTGCGTGGGCTACATGGCGATCTGCATCATGAAAACATCATGTTCTCCAGTCGCGGCTGGCTGGTGATAGATCCCGTCGGTCTGGTCGGTGAAGTGGGCTTTGGCGCCGCCAATATGTTCTACGATCCGGCTGACAGAGACGACCTTTGTCTCGATCCTAGACGCATTGCACAGATGGCGGACGCATTCTCTCGTGCGCTGGACGTCGATCCGCGTCGCCTGCTCGACCAGGCGTACGCTTATGGGTGCCTTTCCGCAGCTTGGAACGCGGATGGAGAAGAGGAGCAACGCGATCTAGCTATCGCGGCCGCGATCAAGCAGGTGCGACAGACGTCATACTAGATATCAAGCGACTTCTCCTATCCCCTGGGAACACATCAATCTTACCGGAGAATATCGTTGGCCAAAGCCTTAGCGTAGGATTTCGCCCTCTCCCGCAAACGACCCCTACTAGATAGCAACAGTAACTTTTTCATTTCTGGGCTTCTTTTATTAAATATCCCCATTTCAATCCCCCTCTTTTTTTGCTATATGAATTGATCTCCTTAAATAAAAATTAACGGCATTAAGGATAAAAATTACATATTATTAATATATTAGCGACAGTTGCACCTAAAACAGGTGCATCCTAACATGCACCTATTATAGGTGCAATGAATAATATTACTTTATCAATCCACTCTGATGAATATGTCTGGCTGCGTAAGCTTTTTATCCAAAAGAGAAATGAACTCGGACTTTCCCAACGGGCGTTAGCAGATCGTCTCGGTGTCATTTACTCATTTGTAGCGAAAGTAGAAACTGGGGATAGAAAGCTAGATATCTTTGAATTTTTAAAGTATTGCGAAGCTTTAGAATTAGATGCACACACTACAATTCAGCAGTTAATAACTCTACTTCAAGATCGGTAGAGGCTAACTCTTTTTTCGGCATATTTGATGTCTGAAGAACTATCGCATATTTTTAATAGGTAAAAATTCACTCCTCCCAATCACTTTAAAAATCTATACAAAGTGATGTCTGTTGTGTACTAATTAATATTGAAACAGCCCATAATGGTTAATTAGAGGATGTGCTATGTACTCACCTTCAAATACAGATAAAAACTCTGTTTTAGCCAAAGCATTTCTAAACAGTGCTGAACGGCTCGGCATGACTCTAGGTCAGATGGCAACTACACTCAGAATATCTCCAGGAGAGCTCATGGTTAATGAATTTAGCATCGACCCTGATTCTGAACAAGGAAAACGTGCTTTGTCATTGATCCGGATCTCCATTGCTTTAGAAATGCTAAATGGCGGTAATGTTGAAATGATTCATCATTTTATGCGTAACAAAAACCTCTTAACTAGGGGTGTCCCTGTAGAGCAAGTTCAGCATCCCGAAGGTCTAGTTCAAATTTTAGAGTTTGTGGAGGCTATTCCAGCGAATATTTAGCGTTCATAGAGGGTAGAAACCCTATATTTATTCCACGAGGAGATATAATTTCTCTAATAATATAGATGGAGATCGTATGTGTGTTAATTTCCGCCCAATAAGACCAAGTCAAGCTAAGCTACTTAACCTTCCTCCCCTATGAACTTGAGCTTCAATGATGACTTCCAACCGAGTAATTGGGCTTTAGTATTTCAGCGCACGGACTTGTGGAATACATTGATCTCGAACGTCTTGCAGAACCGCAAGGCGCTGTATTTCCTTGTCAGACGTAGTGATCAGAATTCTATTTATATCCAGTCCATAATGTTGATGTGCACTATAGATCAGACACTTTAAATGGTTTCTAACATTTTAAGTTACTCCCAAGTAGAAATGTATACCACGTGAAAATTGCGAAATTCCCCCGATAGTCAACGTAAACTTGTAGTCTTATGCTTGACTTAAAATTCAAGCTTTCAACCTGTGTCAAAAAACCAGTGGCTTTATATAGAAGTCTGTAAAAAATGTAATTAACCAGCACTATATGAGTCTTTTTACCAAGAATTAACAATCAAGCACCTGATTATTTTTAAAAAATAAGATCCTTACAAAAGCCCTAAAGACTGAAGACTTTTAGGGCACAGGTTTATTTATTCTTTGTATTTTTACGTTTTGGCTCAGCTCTAAATGCACTTCTTCTATCACTGTGACCTTTTACTTATTTAATGGATTGCTAATAATTTTCTTTGTACACGACAAAAAAAGATAACTCATTGAAATAATGGCATAATACTTGTTTTCTGACGACGAATATGATGACACATTTCAATGAGTTACATCTCATCTTAAACAAATATCTAAAGTGGAACAAGTCACATGCAAAATGTTTTACACTGATTATGCTTGCATTAATTGTAAAACAGACATGTAATCTTTCTTCTGCATCTAAAGCCTTACCCATCAAGTGCTTACCACAATCATTTTATCGACGTATACAACGCTTCTTTGCAGATCAGTATTTCGATTATCGTCAAATTTCTCAGTTAATTTTCAATATATTTTCATTCGATAAAGTCCAATTAACTTTGGATAGAACTAATTGGAAATGGGGAAAACGAGATATTAATATCTTGATGTTAGCCATCGTCTATCGTGGAATAGCGATACCTATTGTTTGGACATTGCTCAATAAACGTGGAAATTCAGATACAAAAGAGCGTATTGCTTTGATTCAACGCTTTATCTCCATTTTTGGTAAAGATCGTATTGTGAATGTGTTTGCAGACAGAGAATTTATCGGTGAGAAATGGTTTACATGGTGAATTGAAAATGACATTAACTTCTGTATACGTGTTAAAAAAACTTTATTGTGACCAATCACTTAGCCAAGAATCATAAAATTAGTGATTTATTTCGTCATCTTCAAGTTGGTCAAACTGAATGTCGTAAACGACGTATTTGGGTTGGTCGAGTGAAACTGTATATTAGTGCGCTACGATTAGAAGATGGAGAACTTTTACTTGTTGTTTCTCCTATGTTTAATGCTTCTGCTATTCGTGATTATGCATTACGCTGGGAAATCGAAACGTTATTTAGTTGTCTCAAAGGACGTGGATTCAATCTTGAAAATACTCGTTTAACAGACCCTAGACGAGTCAAGAAATTGATAGCAGTGCTAGCTATCGGTTTCTGTTGGTGCTATTTAACAGGTGAATGGCAACATGATCGGAAAAAAGCGATAAAAATAAAGAAGCATGGACGACTTTCAGTAAGTTTATTTCGCTACGGTTTGGACTATGTTCAAATGGCTATTCTACGTTTGATTGGTTTTGGAAAAAAAGAAGAATTTAAGAAAGTGCTAGCAATTTTAAGAAAGAAAAAGCCTGATAGGACAAGGATCCTATGAAATTTGTCGTGTACAGAGAATAATTTTAATAAACTTATTAGGTTCATCTTTTAACTTTGGATCTATAGTTTCATATTTCCAATAGCACAACAGCCCTTACTTTTAATCAAGTAGGGGATTTACTTCATGTACAGAATCCTGTACATTTTAATTGTACAGAATATTGTACAAAACCATGTTCTTGCAAACATGAACTCAAACAGCCAATTTTTAATTTAAGTGTCTATATAAAGTATCTATAGCGAATCTATGAGCCAATGTGCCAACCAAACTAATGCTAGATCAATGAAGTGACCATATATATTGTTTAAGGCTAAATATTTAATTAGGAATGCAAAACATGCAAGTATTTACATATACAGATGCACGTAACAATCTAAAATCCGTTTTAGATAAAGTCATTGATGATGCAGATGTAGCAATAATTACTAGGAAAGAAGGTAGTCATGCCGTTGTTATGGGTCAAGAACACTATGACAGCTTGATGGAAACTTTATATCTTCTCTCATCTCCTAATAATGCTGTTCGTTTAAATGAATCAATTGCCCAATTACGTGCATCCCGAACTACTGTAAGGGATCTCATAGAAGATGAATCGGACAATTGAGTTTACAGATAATGCCTGGGATGATTACATCTACTGGCAGACACAAGATAAAAAGGTACTCAAGCGTATCAATGCTTTAATCAAAGAATGTTTACGAACACCATTTGAAGGTACAGGTAAGCCCGAACCGTTGAAGGCTAATCTGTCAGGATTTTGGAGTCGAAGAATTGATGAAAAGCACAGATTAGTTTATGAAGTTACGGATGAAAGAGTCAGCATTATTCAATGTCGCTTCCATTACTAAATGCAAAAGCCCCTCCTTCTCAGTAAGGGCTTTTTTATACCTTAACGACTTGTGCATCTCTAAAGAAAGACTGCTTATAATGCTTGGCAAGGTAGGTTGCAGCCTCCGCATGATAAAGCCAAGACATAGCCTCATCTTTATCAGAAGTCCAACTGACTAAACAACGTCTCTTCAAAGAGTGGCATAAGTCAATGTGGCACTGTGAAATTCTATGTAAGGAATTCGTCCACTTATAATTAGGATGACAATCGCTAAACAACCTATCCGGATCACGATGTTGG
>NZ_VOYO01000031.1:0-20257 GCF_013420255.1 Acinetobacter sp. YH01021 | reverse complement strand
CGCGACTCATGAGTGCTCGGTTATATGCGGGCCAATTGGTTGTGCGGTAGATTTTGTGTGTAGGCTTCTTCATTTGAAAATTATATCGCTGAAAAAGCCTTTACAGATAGGTTTGTGCAACAAAGCCACTTAATTCTAATTATTATTATTTATAAAAACAACAATTATAAAAAATAAGGGCTGATAAATCAGCCCTTATTTTAAACTACTTTTTAATCAACAATTAAGTTAATTGAGCAGCAGCAATTTTCTTAGTATCAACGTCTTTAGCAGCGTCAGTATATTCGCTCATCTTGTCGAAGCTTAAGTATTGATAGATGTCAGCTGACATGCTGTCAATTTGAGCTGCGTACTGTTGATATTCTTCTGGAGAAGGTAATTTACCCAATACAGCAGCAACAGAAGCAAGTTCAGCAGAAGCCAAGTAAACGTTAGCACCTTGACCTAGACGGTTCGGGAAGTTACGAGTAGAAGTCGATACACAAGTTGTGTTCGGAGCTACACGTGCTTGGTTACCCATACATAATGAACAACCTGGCATTTCAGTACGCGCGCCAGCTTTACCATAAATGTTATAGAAACCTTCTTCCATCAACTGATGTTCGTCCATACGCGTAGGTGGAGCAATCCACAAACGAGTTGACAACGCACCACCAGGAACTTTTTCTAACAACTTACCAGTCGCACGGAAGTGACCGATGTTAGTCATACAAGAACCAACGAATACTTCGTCAATTTTTGCGCCTTGAACATCAGAAAGAAGTTTCGCATCATCTGGATCATTCGGGCAGCAAAGAATAGGTTCTTTGATGTCTGCAAGATCGATTTCATACACTTTGGTGTATTCAGCATCAGCATCTGCTTTGATCAGGCTTGGGTTAGCCAACCATTTTTCCATGTTCTCAACACGACGAGCCATCGTACGCGCATCGCCATAACCTTCAGAAATCATCCACTTCAACATGGTGATGTTTGAACGAAGGTATTCAGCAACTTTCTCTTCAGAAAGTGTGATAGAACAACCAGCAGCTGAACGTTCAGCAGAAGCATCAGAAAGTTCGAATGCTTGCTCAACAGTCAGGTCAGTTTCCATTTCTGTTAAGTCGATCTCAAGGATACGACCAGAGAAGATGTTTTTCTTACCTTTCTTCTCTACAGTTAAGTCACCTTCCTTAATTGCGTAGTAAGGAATTGCATGTACAAGGTCACGTAGAGTGATACCAGGCTGCATTTTACCTTTGAACTTCACAAGTACAGATTCAGGCATATCAAGTGGCATAACACCAGTTGCTGCAGCGAACGCTACAAGACCAGAACCCGCCGGGAATGAAATACCGATTGGGAAACGAGTATGCGAGTCACCACCAGTACCAACAGTATCTGGAAGAAGCATACGGTTTAACCAAGAGTGAATAATACCGTCACCTGGGCGTAAAGACACACCACCACGGTTCATGATGAAATCAGGAAGCGAGTGTTGCATTTGAACGTCAACTGGTTTTGGATACGCAGCTGTATGACAGAAAGATTGCATAACAAGGTCAGCAGAGAAGCCCAGGCAAGCCAAGTCTTTCAATTCGTCACGAGTCATTGGACCAGTTGTATCTTGCGAACCAACAGTAGTCATCTTAGGTTCACAATAAGTACCTGGAAGTACACCTTGACCTTCAGGAAGACCACAAGCGCGACCAACCATCTTCTGAGCTTGAGTGAAACCTTTGCCAGTTGCAGCAGGCTGAACCGGAGTACGGAACATTGTAGATACTGGAAGACCTAAAGCTTCACGCGCCTTAGTCGTCAAACCACGACCTACGATCAGGTTAATACGACCGCCAGCACGAACTTCGTCTAGAAGAACTGGAGTTTTAAGTTCAGCTTCAGCGATTTGCGCGCCGTCTTTGAACGCAGTTACTTTAGCAGCAGCGTGATCGATCTTAAGAACGATTTCATCGCCCATGTTCATGTTAGCAACATCGATCTCGATCGGTAACGCACCAGCATCTTCCATCGTGTTGAAGAAAATTGGAGCGATTTTAGAACCTAGGCAGTAACCACCGTCTTTTTTGTTCGGGATGTGCGGAATGTCGTCACCGAAGAACCAAAGTACAGAGTTAGTTGCAGATTTACGAGATGAACCTGTACCAACAACGTCACCAACGTAAGCAACCTGGTTGCCTTTCGCGATCAATTCTTTAATTTGGTTAAGTGGACCCACTTCACCAGGAACTTCTGGATTGATCCCGTCACGTACGTTTTTCAACATTGCATTTGCGTGCAATGGAATGTCTGGACGGCTCCAAGCGTCTTGTGCAGGTGACAAGTCGTCAGTGTTGGTCTCGCCAGTTACTTTAAAAACAGTCAGTTTGATTTCTTCAGGAACGTCTTTACGGCTAGTGAACCATTCAGCGTCTGCCCAAGACTGCATAACTGCTTGAGCATTTGCGTTACCAGCTTTTGCTTTATCAGCAACGTCATGGAATGCATCAAATACAAGAAGCGTTTTTTTCAATGCTTCAGCTGCAAGTTCAGCAAGCTCAGCATTGTCTAAAAGTTCAACTAAAGGCGCTACGTTATAACCACCAAGCATAGTACCTAGTAAGTAAACAGCACGTTCTTTAGAAACGAGTGGAGAGGTTGCTTCGCCTTTTGCCAATGCAGCTAAGAACGCAGCTTTTACATATGCAGCTTGGTCAACACCTGCTGGTACACGGTTTTCAAGCAAATCTACCAAGTATGCTTCTTCACCAGCTGGCGGGTTTTTTAGTAGTTCAACTAATGCAGCTGTTTGGGCATCGTCAAGTGGCTTCGGTGGGACTCCGAGTGCGGCACGTTCTTCAACGTGTTGGCGGTAAGCTTCTAGCACAGTGTTATTCCTCTTTTTTAAAAAATTACTTATGAATTCCTGCTTATTCCAAGCTTCATAAATAATATGGACTCCGAAATTTTACTAAATTTCCAGTTAAAAGTTAATGCAACTCAAGTGTTTCTTCGTGATGCTCGTTATTTTATAACTAAATGATGCTCTTAATGATTATTCCATAATCAGTTCCAGCTTACACCACACGAAACAAGCCCATGAATAGGCCCTTTTAACTGAATTTAATGCATAAAAAAGGCAACCCTGATGTTGCCTGATTTGACGTTAAAAAGATACTCCACCTTAGTGTACAGTGGTCGAGTTTAAATACTGCTGATATGAGTCTCGGCAGCCTTGGAATTTCACCACGCATTCATCTTCACAGGTTGTACTGTGATTATTGCTGGCAAAGGAAATATCAATCTGATAAAGCTTTTTATCTTGTTCTAGCATCTTCTTTAAAACGACTTTGTCACCAACGCTGAGTACATAGCGACTGCCGCCAATAATGACCACACCTTCTTCATCTTCCAGCAGTAGATCAGAATGATGCAAATATCTTACGACTTCCATATTGTGCTACTCCTTGGTTAATTGGAGTTAAATTCATTATTCAATATAAAGATAAGTATTTCTATATTTTAGATTTAAAAATTGTCACAAAGTGTACATTTTTTGCTTAGGCTATTTCTATTTTTCAGTCTTTTGAAGATGTGTATATTTAAATACGTTTAATGGGAAATATGAGTTGAATGATTTTATGCAGATTACAAACCGTTCCTTAGAACGGTTTGTAATCTGGTAATTCATCATGCGGTGTCGCAATACACTTTGCAGTAAATTCAGCGCGGACTTTTTCACGGGCTGCTTTTACATCTACCTTAATCTCTTCGGCTGGAATCGCATAGACTTCATCAATAATATTCAGGATAAAACCTTTGGTGGTTTCATCATCGATCTTGTTGGCATGCTCGATTGCTTTTTCTTTCTCAATCGCATTCTGACGATCCAGCATAATGGTACGCGCCGCATTTCCGACACTTCGACAATAACCTTGCCACTGCTCTTCAGGGGTTAAGGGTTTCTTCTCGGCACAACCGGCAAGCGCCAGCATAAACGATAAAGCCAATAACTTTTTCATGAATTTCTCCTTCCGAGGGGCAATATAAAAGATCGGGGAAGATTTGTCATTTCAAAATGCCAGTTGTAATGAATTAAAAAAAGCCCATCAATGGGCTTTTTCATTTTATGTGATTAACCGCATGAAGCTTGAATAATCTTTTTGCTTGCAGGATCTACGGTGACAGTCACTCGTTCTTCACGATAATCCATAGTCACCGCTTGACCCGGTTCGACCATACGTACAATTTGTGCCTTGGTTTTCTGCTTGATTTGCGCTTCAGTCAAATTGGACTGACCGACCAATTCCGCTGCCTGATCAGCAATACATTTAGGTTGATTCATGTGCAGTAATTCCCACTCCTCGACCACCTGACCATTCTTTAAATGGCAATATCCGACCTGACCATTGCTTTCAGTACGAATTTCAAGCTTGCCACCCTGATTGACACAATAAGCGCTTGCAGGATTCGCTGAACCTATTTTAGGAGCTTCCGTCTTAGATTGCGGCGTGGTAGTACATGCGCTTAAAGCGACAGCCAGCAAACCGAACAGCATTGTTTTTTTCATGAGAGCCTATTCTTCTTCAATAATTCTTCACCAATTTAGCATATTTCCTGGTCCTTGCCAGACACAAGTCTGTGTACATTTTTAACCGTGCTTTTTCATTAAAGAATGGAAATAACACATTTATGAATTAAGGACTTCAACGCTATAAACTCTCTCAATGAACAAGATAAACAGAAGAGAAGAGCCTCTACAAAATACGAAAATTCCGAATGAATCGCCTAAACCAAGTGATTATGCATTTCAATAGCATTGCATTGTCATTACATCATTCAAATATGCCTTCACTTTTAAATTTGTGATCTGTGCTGGATTGATTTAATATTTGATTGAATTTTAAACTTTCTATTGGCATGACAGACGATCCTCAACTCTCCCTCAAGGAATATCTTGCTACGGTTCAGGAAGTGGTCAAACTCACTTTCGATACACCAGTATGGGTCAAAGCCGAGATTCGTAATCTAAGTATTAAAGCCGGCCATTATTATCTGGAGCTGGCAGAAAAAGAAGCCGACAGCGATCAGGTGATTGCCAGTTGCCGAGCGACCATCTGGAAATTTAGTGCCCAGAAAATTGTCACGCAGTTTGAACGTGAAAGCGGAATTGAGCTGAGTCGCGATCTGAAAGTGCTGATTAAAGTCAAAGCCAACTTTGATCCGCAATATGGCTTTTCTTTAAATATTGTCGAGATTGATTCGGGCTATACCTTAGGAGATATTGCCCGGCGTTATCAGCAGATTGTTGAGCGGTTGACGACTGAAGGACTGATTCAACGCAATAAAAACTTGCCCAGTCCTTTTGACCTGAACCGGATTCTGGTGATTGCTCCCGAAAATGCAGCAGGCCTGGGAGATTTTAAAAAAGATGCCGATGCACTTCAGCGTGCGCAGGTGTGTGAGTTTATTTACTACAGTGCGACTTTTCAGGGAAATACTGCCCCGCAAAGTATTATGCAAAATCTGGCGCAAGCGCTCAAACAATGGGCACAGACTTATAATACAGCACCGGATCTGATTGTGATTATACGAGGTGGTGGCGCAGTCAATGATCTGGCTTATTTGAATGATTATGATCTGGCTGCCCTGCTTTGTAAACGTTCGGTGCCGGTCTGGGTCGGCATCGGGCATGAAAAAGACCGTACCATTCTGGATGAGATTGCGCATCGCTCCTTTGATACTCCGAGTAAAGTCATTGCAGGAATCCGCAATCATATCTTTGAACTGACCCAAGATGTCCTGAATTATCTACAGCGCATTCAGCGTTTATCTCAGCAACAGATTCAGGCTTATCAAAATCAGAATGATCAATTTTTGAAACTGATTCAAAGTCTGGCCAATAACCAGATTATGGATGCCCTGCAACGTCTGCAACAGATCAAAGCCAATACTGCCAGTCTGGCCCAGCAGCATACCCAGCTAATTAATCAGCAGCTCGATGCCTTGATGCGGGAAACGCTACTACAAAATCCTAAACATGTTTTATCCAAGGGTTATGCCATCGTGCGCCAGCAAGAACATGTGGTTGCATCTATTCAACAGATTCAGCCCAATGATCTGGTTGAAGTCGAATTGCATGACGGCATTTTTTCAGCACAACTTATACAGGTATTTCCTCATGAATCATGATACTTTGAGCTTCCAACAAGGCTATGACATCTTGAAAAAGAATGCGGAACTGCTCGAATCTCAGCAGGAACCGGATATTGATAACTTGATGAAAATCGTGGAAGAATCCATGACTGCTTATAAAGCTTGCAAGGCACGGGTTGACGCGGTTCAAACTGCGTTAAATGAGACGTTTAAAGATTAATTGCACCCCATTTTAAATATTTTCTTAGGCTATTCTGCTAGATTGAATTGACATAAAAGCTCTCATGAATGAGGGCTTTTTTATTAAGTGAAAAAAATCATTTCAATGACTATTTAAATTTTCTAGATGGGGATTTTGATCAATCCGCTCAATTCTAAATGGGAAATATTGTATTTTCATTCTCATCCACCAGACGATAAAAAAGCCCAATATTAAATTGGGCTTTTTATTACTCTTCAATTTCTATCGGATCACCGTCTTCAGGGCGAATATGACGCGTCCCATCATCCGCAGGATCAACACTAGAACCATCTTTGGTAATAGCATTGTACATTTCATCCTCTTTCTTATCATCGATAAATTCTTCATCTTCGAAATCTTGAGGCTCACTATCGTCGTCAAAGTTCAAAGGCTTTTCTTCATTTATCATGGCGATCCATCACTTATTTAACCAATAAAATATCATGCTCAAATATTTGAAAGATTCATTCAAGAGTCAACGATGATCATTTGTGTAACTGAATAAACACAATAGTCATTGGAACATTACTTTTCTATCGACAAAAAAATGCCTCCTTAGGGAAGGAGGCTGAAATTGGAAAGAAACTACAGCGATAGAATCTATTCATGCATTATATATAAACTTATAATTTATACATTAGCATAATATTACATTAATTTTTCAATTAAAAAGCCCGCTTACTCTTTCAAATAAGCGGGCTAGTGCTGTAGTCACTTTCTTCGTATTATTTGCGTCTTCTTGTTTTCGCAAAATGACTATAGCACTGTGAATTTATCAATAAAGTATAGGGAGTATTAATAAACTGTTCTCTTACATTTGCTTTAAGTTACTTTTCGTTCAATAAGCTGTACATATTAAAAAAGCCCACCTTTCGATGGGCCTTTCCCTTTATCACTTTTGCGCTGATTCAGGTATGTTGTCAAAGTGAGCAACGACTAGAGAATAAGCAAGCTATTGATAAAAATATATAAATAGACCATTAGTATAAGAAAAACTATGCTTGTTAAATTGATTGACGATTTTAACCTTCAACGACACCTTATAGCTGACTTAATTTGCTAGACATATAAGTTAAAAATAACGTCTTATCCTGAAAATCAGGCATTTCAAACACCCAAAAAATGTAATTTTTAGATCTCAATTTAAGTTTCACATTCACAGTCTTTACTTGAATCATTGCATCCTCATGCTGCATTTCTGCGAATAATTCTAAAATCAGGGCAAAGAATCTCAGTTTGTTGACTGTGTTGTATTTTGTTGGTTTATATATTCTCAAGGCTTCAGAATATATAAGCTCGCACCATTCATTTCCATCTTCATCATCCATTAGTTCTCATTTAATTATTTAAAATAGATCACGAGGTAGGTTTATAACATGGTGGCTATAATTAAACTGCTTTTAATCTGAATATTAGAATTATAAATTTTTAGAAAATAAAAAAGCCCATCTTCCGATGAGCCTTTTTGGAAAATATATCGTGAAGAACTAAGCTGCAAATTCTTGCAGTACAAATCGTTTTACACTTTCATCAAAGTCAGGTTTTGAAAGAGCAAGCTTGCCATTTTTCATAGTTTTATAACAATAACTCGCTGCTACTCCCATACCAACCAAAGTCAACAACTTCATTGCTCACCTCTTTACTGGGAAGATTTGAATACAAAGTTATCATTCAAATTTGTAGTTTTCCAACTCAGTTTCGATTGTTTTCTGTACTACATGTTAATGAATGTATGAATAATAAATGAAAACCTGCCGGATGATGTGTTTGCTTAAAGTCTTTCAACTAGTGGTTAATTTGTGTATCTATCCAGTTAAGGAAATTTTCCTTATTACTGAATTCTGGCATAGACCCTAAATTTATAGTCTCTTTGGCCCCAAATTTTCCAGCGACAGTATTCGGTGCTTGAACTCTGAAATCCAGAGGATCACTTTCATGTAAAGCTCTAAAATACTCTACCGCTTTATCAAATTCACTTTTATCCTTAAAACCTGGTCGTTCCTTTAAAAAGTCATAAACTTGTTCTAGAGCTGGTAGATAATTATTTTTAGGCATTCTGTTTTCTCTAAAATGTTGAGTTTTATGATGAAGACCTATTTTGAATGAATAATGATAAGAATATTCCCTTATTTCTTAGAGTTTATGTAAATCATGATGATTTGAGAGTGAAATCCAAATTCTGGAGTAAGCTGATAAAAAATGAGCGTAAACATACACTCATTTTTACTACATTTTCTGATGCATGCTTAACTGACCTGCATTGCTTTAAAATAAGGTCTATTTTATTGAACAAAGTGCAAATGTCGGCTGCTCTATCAGTAAAGATCAGATGCACTTTAAATGCGCCAGTTTAAGGTTCAAGCCTAATTAACGCTATGAATATCAAGTTCATCATTGGTGGTCAATACAACAGAAGCCAAAATTGGAATGCCCAAAATGAAAGGTACAGCGAAAATCCATAGAACTACGGTTACATCCGATTTAAAGAAAAATTGAATGGCTAATGCAGTCAAAATAAGTACAGAAAATAGAATCGCAGCAAAACGGATGATAAATTTAGTCGACATGCGAAGATGCTCTTATGCGTGAAATCGTATTTTCAATATACACCTATTTTTATTATGGTTTTATTGATTTTCAGTCTGTTATTGCATATTTTAATTGATTTTCTATATGTGATAGTTGAATTATACGATGATCAGTTTTCTTCACCCTGAAGTCTCATCCTAAATTCTTTCTCTACTCGTAACTCTATTGTCATATATGTATAGAGATTGAATTTAGAGATCAATGCTTCTGCTGACTATGACATCAATCTACTTTATAGCTAATAAAATCTTTGTGCTGTCTCCCAATAAAAGAGCCCTAAAATTTTAGGGCTTTTTTATTGCTTAAATTAGAAGCGCCAATTATAGAACAAGTCAATCGCACGTTCTAAAGACTGACTCGCTTCCAGATACAAGCGCTGATTTACCTGATAGCGTAAAGTGAGCTTATTCACCGGTGTAAATACCCCGACTCCATAACGGAGATATAAATCAGGCGTAATATAACCAGTCACAGAAACCTGGGTATCATCTCCTGTACCTTGAGCATCCAGAGCTAGACCAGTTAAGCCAAAACTGCGCCCGATCTGGTTGGTCAGTGCGCGGGTGCTACCCAAGCCCAAACTAATCCCCGCAGCAGCGATCGTATTATTCACATCGGATCTAAATCCTTCAGCCTGGCTTAAACCAGATACACCCTCATTAACACGACCGGTAATCAAGGCATTCAAGGCTTCCTGTTCTGACAAGCCCGCATCATTATAAATCTGAATACTTGGACTCGATGCCGTCCCCGTTACCCGTACCCCGACCGTACTACCCTGAACCGATTTATTGGCATCAATGTCCAGCGTCGGATTGGTAAGTTCACCATTAAAACGCGCGATAGCACGATTCAGGTCCAGACTTTGGCCATAGGCTTCGATTTTCACTCGTTGTGACACCCCGATTGCACCATTGGCACGCATTGCAGTTTCCAGACCACGCTGTGACAGATTGACTCGACCCAATAGCGGAATACGACTGTCAAAGCCCTGGAAGATGACCTGATTCCCTAAAGAAACAGCTACATCTGCCCGGATATCCCAAGGACGTGCTGACTTCAAGATCGCCAACTGATCATCACCTTCACGCACGACCCGTACATCTGAAGATAAACCGACTACAGGTTCTGAGGCTTCTGGCATTGAAATCAACGCACGCGGTACATCGACTGTGCCACTCAGACTCAGTTTTTTATTAAATGGATACATGTCCAGAGTCAAATCAGGTGTCACCACAGCAGTAATTAATGGTGCCTGACGAATCAGCAGATTGTCACCTTGCAGTTTTAACTGCACTCGCGGATCGCCTTTCCAGTCGACCGATCCGGTTAATTTACCCACACCACGACCACTGTTAAATGCGCCATTGATACTGGCAGAATTCTGACGTATGGATGAGTAAAGTTGTACGTTGGTCAAGTTCACCGGCAAGGAGATCATGCTAATCGAAGCATCTTTGACTCGAACCTCACCCTCAAGTAAGGGATCCGTTAAAGTTCCGCTAATTTTTCCGGCATAAGATAAAATCCCGTCCAGATTACGGATGTCCTGAATAAATGGCTTAAAGACCTTGAGCTGTACCTGGTTAAAGGCAATTTCACCACGCATCGGTTTACTGTCCCGATATGGATCAATAATGACATTGGCATAGCCGGTTCCGATATCCGGTGTTTTGACATCCAGACGAAGTTGCAAGCCATCTGCCACGCTTTTTGCGACCAACCCGACTTCATCATATTTAAGGGTAGAACCCAAATAATCTGGATCTTCAGAAGATAGGCCTACCACACCATTACGCGTCACCAGACGCGCGTCAATTTTAGGTTTGGCACCTTGTGCCCAGGCAGCCTTGGCATAACCATTAACTTTACCTGTCAACGCCAATCCATCAGGCAGGAATGCACTGAAATCTTCCAGATCAAGGTTTTGGGTAATAAAAGAGGCACTGCCACGGGTTTTGTTGACCCTAATCGGCTGATCAAAACACAACTGGCTTTGCTGACTCATCCAGCAATGAGCACCAACAAACAGATCCGATTGAGCAGTGTTATAAATCACTGCTGCATTTTGACGTTGCACCAGACGGGCACGTAAAGAGTCAAAATCACCTTTTTGAATCTGACCCAGCCAGTTATTTTGGGCATTAAAGCCACCGGCGAGCTGTACAAAGAATTTTGATAGGCGGTTTTCTGCCTGCACTTTGAGAATGTGTGCAGCACGAGTACCAGCCAATGATATCTCACCGCGTACAATCTCGCGTGAACCGCTACGCAGGCGATCCATTGTCGCGGTCAATAAAGTTGGTGTGCTTTGCGATGTCGGTAACTGTCCGCGAACACGAACTTTCTGCACGCTAAACAGGTTTTTAAAGGCAAAATTATCGATAGACAGATTAGCAGAAGCCTGTAACCGTGGTTGTGCCTGCATATTAATATAGCCCTGCGCGCGACCTCTTAAACCTGGATATAATTCAAACAGTGCTGGTGCATTGACTTTCAATTGGAGATTCTGTGCATTACCGGTCGCCTGAATCTGGTTGCTGGCATAAGACAGGAACAGGTTATTGGCTTCGAACTGCTGTGGTACAAAACCGCGCTGGTTTGAATTGATAATGACCGATAAATTACCTGTACCACGTACCGGTTTATTATTCAGCATACCCGCCAGATTCAAGCGTTGAATCTGAATACGTTTTAAGGCATCTGACCAAACGCCTTGGGTTTGCACATTGCCAGACAATTCGCCTTTCAGTTTGGCATTAAAATATTGCGGCTTAAAGCGGATTAAGGATGCGTTGATATCCCAGCCAATACCATTCGCCAGATTGACCAGACCACTGGCATTAATCTTGCCAGCCACACCATCATGACGGAATTCATTGATTTTCAACATTTCCGGGGTACCTGAAACGCGCAGTTTCAGCATACCCTGACTGGCTTTAAGCTGACTGGCATTTAAAGCACCATCATAATTCACCGCATAACCTTTAAATCCGCCACCCGCTTTTTCATTATGGAATAACAAGGCAATGGTGCTGTTTCCAGTCAAACGTACGGTTTCATTTTGCTCCGCCAGTCGTCCGGTCAGGTCGACACTATTCAGTTTAATAATCTGCTGATTCGGTTGCGCATAACCATTGGCTTTAATCTGGCCATTCAAACGATCTACCGGTGAAGCTGCGGCAATACTTTGGGTATTCAAATTTTTGGCATTTAATATCGCGGTCCATTTTAACTGACGTTTTTCCTGTGGCAGTTCAATCCGTGCATTGCCGCTTAAGCTGCCTGCCTGTGCATTGGCACTGTAATTAAAGCTCGGGACATTCAGGATATTTTTGTTCAGATTGAGCTTAGCCTGATACATGCCTGCAGGCAGAAGACCTTCTTCATGCTGCTCGACTTTAGTTGCCACATGAATATTCTGCTGACCTTCGACCAATGCCAGTTTAACATCGCCAGACTTACTGCTGAGCCAGCCCACATAAGGTACGGCGCGATCAATATTTTTCCAGGCAACATCCAGTAGCATCGGTTGTATTTTATTGCCCTTGACCGGATTTTGATCCAGCTTCAGATTCCAGCTTTCATAGCGGTCAAAATCAACCAGTCCGGTAAGGTGCAGGCCATTTTCCAGATTACCCGCAGAAGCGATATTGGCATCCAGACTTGGCGGCAAGAAATCTTGTACGACTTGCGGAATGCGCTCATGTTTAGGATCAATCCCATTCAAACGCCCAGCCAAATCCCAGCTGACCCGGTCTTTCCAGCCCACTGTCCCGGCAAGGCTGACTGCGCCTTTCATCAACTGACCATTCAGATCGGTAATATTCAGCTGATTGACCAGATCGGTATACATCACCGCACTATACTGACCTTGCGGAATATTTTCCCCAATCAGGTCAGTCTGGACATTCAGATCTAGACGTTGGATATCACCATTGAACTCGGCAATGCCGTCTTTGGTAAACAGTTTCTGTTCGGCTAGAATAGGCCAGTGATAATCCTTGAACTTCAACTCGCCGCGCATCGGTACCTGAGGACGCATCGGATGCACGATAACCCAACCGGTTAATAAATCAGGCGTATTGGTCGCTACGCCGGCCTGAATCGTGTCCAGTGTTCCACGTGCCCTCACCTGAATATCATGAATATTCAAGCTATCTCTTAAGGAAGGCAGATTGACGATGCCCGTAGCATCTAGAGGGTATTTGCCTTCAAACTGCATTTTACCCGTGGCTTCACGTACTGACAGATAGCCCATATCCATCCGGGAATCTTCAAAATTTAATTCGGTGCCAGACCAGAGCGCCTCATTTAATTCAATATTATAGAAATCAACTGCATTGGTCTGGGTTTTAATGACCAAATGATCCAGCAGTAAATGATCAACGCGCAAGATAAAAGGCAAACGGATAGCATTAAACTTGAACGGTTCGCCCGTTGATGGTTGCTTGTTAATAATTTGCAGATTGAGGACATCGGCTTCAGTCAGATGAATTTCTTTTTTGACAATCGCGCGCCAACCCAGTTTTACATCAGCACGATCAATTTTGACATCGACCGGTTTCAGGCTGACCAGCACATTTTTAAGAATAATCCCGCGCCATAAATTACCGCCTTCATATTCATATTGAATAATTTGCTGGCGTTCTAGCACTTGATCCAGCAGGAATTTACTGCCTTGATTGGTCGAAAATAGTAGAGCCAGCACAGACAGCAGAAAAATCAGCGAAAAAAGCACCGATAATAGGATGCTTCTGAATATACGGCGCTTTTTCGGCACAACGCTATCTTGTGGTTCTTGTTCTGGCTGTGGTTGGTTCTCGACCATGATCTACCCAAATAACTATTTTTTAAAATGATGTTTTATAACTGCGATCCAATAAAGAAATGTAAACGAATCGGATAATTGTCATCAGACAGTCCAGTCGCAACATCTATACGTATTGGCCCAATCGGTGAAGCCCAACGTACACCCACACCCGCGCCATATTCGGTCGGATTACTGAATTCTTTATTATAGGCATTTCCGGCATCTGCAAAGACCGCAGCACGCCAGCCTTCCTTAAACTGATAATTATATTCTAATGAAGCCACGCCCAAGGCCTGCCCGCCCACTTTAAAGCCGTCAATTTCCGGAGAAAGGCTCTTGTAGTCAAAACCGCGGATACTCTGGTCACCACCGGTGAAATATCTCAGGTTATACGGTACTTTGGCAAAATCTTGAGTAAAAATATAACCCGCGTCGGCACGCCCAACAAACTGATGGTCTGCATTTTCACCCAATGAATAGATAAAACGCCAGCCCGCATTCACAATGGCCATATCTGCATCAGAGAGTAAAGCCTCACTGCCCAGTTCAATCTTATAGGTCTGTTTGAAGCCTTTGGTTGGGTTGACCCGACGATCGCTCTCGGTACGTGAGACTTCATAACCGACTAATAGGGATTGCTGCTCATCTTCGGTATTAAAGCGAAAAGCTTCAGGAATCTGGTTAAAGTCGACAGAACCATCCTGCTTCAAGCGATCCAGACGATAACGTGCGCCGAAAGTCCGTTGCCAGCTACCACGTGGATTTTTGATAATCCGGTCTGCACCTAAGACTGCCGATTCAATCAACAGGCCTTCACCCTGTGCGACACCTTCACGCTCTTCACGCTCATACCCCCCCACAATACTGACATAGTCATTCAGCGGATGGTGATAGGGAATGTTATAACGTCCATCAATGGATTGGCGGATACCTGATAGCTCCATGTTGGCATCAAACGAATGTCCACGCTTATTCACAATGGCACGACGATATTGACCACGTAAACGGATATCGGTATCTGTGCCATAACCCAGACCCACTTCAGCACTGTTTAAACGGTCTGCATTTAAAGTCACAATCACTGGAATCTTTTTCTCTTCCCGTGCCTGTACTTTTAAACGATCCTGTTCATTCTCTTTGGTTTGCTGCTCAACCCGCAAAGTTCTTAAATTTGCACTTTCCTGATCGCGGCTACCGGCAAACTGGTCTTCATCTACGACATTCTGGGTCACTTCCTGAGAAGAGGATACCGAGCGAGCTGGTTGCATCGTAGCAGCCTGATCTTCACTCCGTTTCTGTTCTTCAATCAGGCTTTGAATATCGGGTGCCAGTTCCAGCTCTTTATCAAGCGGATCAGGGCGAATCGCATCTACCAGTGTATAATTGAAATAGCGTGAGTTGGTTAGGTTGTTGGCCAGGCTATTCACCCGCCAGAAGGTATAATCTGCACCCTCTGTCCAGGGAACCAGACTTTCCAGTACGTCTCGGTCCAGCGGAAATTCCTTTTCAGGATCGCTCATTCTGAACTCGACATTGCCTAATTTATAACGTTCACCCGTTTCAAAACGCAAGTTCACATCGGCAGTATTTTGTGGCTGAGCAATCTTTACATCATGCAGACGCCAGAATGAATCAAAATAACCATTGTTATTGGCTGCTGTGGTAATGCGTGTCTTGGTTTTTTCATAATTGCCATGATTGAAAATATCGCCTTCTTCCTGTTCAGGCAAAAGACTGATGACCTGGAATTGTGGCTGTTCCGCACCCTCTCCAGTAAATTCAATATTTTGACTGCTGATCAGGACCGGTTCATTTGGGGTCACAAAAACCCGAACCCGACTGTCAGAGATTTTTTCAAACCTGAACTGAGCATTATAATAACCCACTGCCTGCGCTGCCTGTCTGGACAAGGTGCGTAATTGCGGCAAAGCCGAATTAAAGTCGCCAAAAGACTCTTGGGTAAAACTGGATAATTTGGCTTTGACATTATTTCTTAAATTCAGATGGCCTTCAGGTACATCTTTACGATTCAGCATACCGTTGCTTTGCGCCACACCTTGCCCATTTATGATCACCACATCTGCACTAATTCGAGGAACTCTTGCGGTCATGATCTGACGTGGAGGACGGATTTTATAAAATAGCCGTTTGAACAGATTTGGACGTTTATCATCCTCAGCAACCAACTGACCCGGCACTTCTGGCAAGGTCAATCCGGCTTCATTATTTTTTACAATAATCTGGCTGTCTGCCTGAATCGATTGCATCAACTGGTCGACATTGACCGGTGCCTGATTAATTTCCAGCAGTTCTTGCTGGCTGATATCAGCCACCACCGTTTCACTGGTCTGACTATTGCGATAGTTTTGTGCTTCCTGTTTGGCTTGCTCGGCTACCTGATAAATTTCATTGGCCATGTTCTGATCAATAGTCTGTACTGGCAGATCTTCCAGATCATCAAACTCGATCGGCGTAAATTCGCCCAGACCAGATCCTGCATTTTGCTGTTGTTCCAGCATCAACATGCTGTCAACTGGTACTTCCGGCTCCAAGGCTTCTTCAATTTTTTCTTCCGCTTCCGTTTTGGACGTGGCCACACCCTGACGAATCGCTTCTTTGGATAGCTCGTCCACCATTTCTGCCTGAGAAATGGCCACGGGTGTTTCGGGCTGTTCAGTTTGTGCCATGCTCTGATGGGATAACATCATAAAAAATATGCTCATACACAGCTGCATACCACTATGCTGTGGTATGAGAGGCCCCATACTGCGATTTAGCATCGTTTTTTTAAAATTTTTCTTTGCAGGCATAGCAAACTCTAAACGAATACATTCTTTAATTGATTATTTGACCGAAAAATATAAGCTAAGGAGCTTAATTAATTGGTTTTTACCTTTACATGGCTGAAAGTATCTTACATGATTTTTCTCAATGTTTACGCATAACTGACATTTCTTAATAAAACTTAATGTAGCACGGCCTATATGAACAAAAATGAACATTTGTTAGCTTCTCGGCGCTTTTTACCGATGTTTCTGACGCAGTTTTTTGGTGCATTAAACGATAATGTATTTAAACAGGCGTTACTGCTGGTCATCACTTATGGATGGATTCAACAGCAATCGGCCAACATCAGCACTTTAAATAATCTGGCGGCTTTACTGTTTATCTTGCCGTATTTTATTTTTTCAGCCACTGCCGGTCAGATTGCCGACAAATACGAACGTTCACAGCTAATTCGCTATCTTAAGCTTCTGGAAATTGCCATTATGTTGCTGGGAACTGTCGGTTTTCTCATGGGTAATTTATGGATTCTGTTATTTGCCCTGTTCCTGATGGGCACCCATTCCACTTTCTTTGGCCCGATTAAATATGCCATTTTACCTGAAGTGCTGAAACCAAATGAACTGATGTCCGGCAATGCCCTGTTTCAATCCGGAACTTCTCTGGCAATCCTGTTCGGTATGATTCTAGGCGGCGCAGTTATTGCAGCTTCTGCCGGCAACTTGATCTGGATCAGTTTAACCGTCATCAGCATCGCCTTGATTGGTTATATATCCAGTCGCTATATCCTGAAACAAAGTATTCCCGCGCCTGAGCTGCAAGTTGACTGGAATTTTTTCCGCACCAGCTTGCAGACCTTGAAATATGCCAAAAGCTTACCTCTGATTTTTACCATTTTACTGGGCAATTCATGGTACTGGTTTTATGGTGCAACCTATCTGACCCAAATTCCTCAGCTGACATTACA
The DNA here is from genome assembly GCF_013420255.1 of Acinetobacter sp. YH01021. Classification (GTDB taxonomy): domain Bacteria; phylum Pseudomonadota; class Gammaproteobacteria; order Pseudomonadales; family Moraxellaceae; genus Acinetobacter. The sequence goes on along the minus strand of NZ_VOYO01000031.1, from coordinate 2,731 downwards.
AAATCTGCATGCATCTGAAAATGTCGCCAGTCTCCTCTTAACCTTTTTTTCTGTCGGAATTGGTCTGGGTTCATACTTATGCCGTAAAATTGGCGGCAGTCAGGTCAATATCAAGATGGTGCCTTTTGGCGCGATCGGTCTGGTGGTCTTTGCCCTGTATCTGGCTGCGAGTCTGGCCTTTGTTCCGGAACGTACAGGTACATTAATTGGCCTGGCAGATGTCTTTCAGCAAGATTGGAGCTATTATCATGTCATGCTGGCTGTTACCTTACTCGGAATTAGCGGCGGTTTTTATATCGTACCGCTGTATGCCATGATGCAGGCGCATTCTCCCCGCTCACATCGTGCGCGTGTGGTTGCAGCAAATAACATTCTGAATGCCGTTTTCATGGTATCTTCTGCTATATTTTCTATTATTATTTTAAGTGTTCTAGAGCTTGATCTTAAAATACTTTTTTGTATTACCGCAGTATTAAGCGGCCTGTTTACTCTCTGGCTACTTTACCGGCTGAAACCAATGATCAAAACTGCAAAAGCACCCTTGGAAGATTAATTCATGCGTCAATATACAGGTCTCGATAAACTGATTCACTCTTTTGACCAGGCATTACGCAGTCTAGTCCCGGGCACGACCTCAGCACAACGTGAGAATCCGGCCCAACCGGTAGAAACGCAGTTAACGGTCAGTGATGCACGTCATGTGGCAGGTTTAATGCGGGTCAATCATAGTGGTGAAGTCTGTGCACAGGCGCTGTATCATGGTCAGGCCATGACGGCGAAACTCCCGAATGTGCGTCGCGAAATGGAACAGGCAGCGATTGAAGAACAGGATCACCTGGCTTGGTGTGAAGACCGCTTAAAAGAACTGGATAGCCATACCAGTCTGCTCAATCCGGTCTGGTACGGTCTTTCCTTCGGTATGGGTGCAATTGCCGGGATCGCAGGCGATAAATACAGTCTGGGTTTTGTGGCTGAAACAGAACGTCAAGTCAGCATGCATTTACAACATCATATTAGTCAGTTGCCACCGCAGGATGAACGTTCTCGTCGTATCTTGGAACAGATGAATGAAGATGAACTGCATCATCGGGATACAGCTTTAAACGCTGGCGGTGTAGATTTACCCGTTCCAGTCAAGATCGCCATGACCGGCATTTCCAAGTTGATGACCAAAACCAGTTATTTTATTTAAATAAAATTATTGCCGTTTTAGCCCACTCATTTGTGGGCTTTTTAATATATGTCAAATCTTGAGCAAGATAAAATTAACCCAAAGCATATCCCAATCTTATTACTTACAAGCTCTATAAAATAATAAAGATTCCCCCACAGCATCCTTTAATATTTTTTGCTCATTTCAGAAAGTAGGTCTAGCTGGATTTTCTGGATTTACGACAGCCTTTCCAATTGATGTGACAGCAGATAATCTAGCTTTCATGTAAATGCTCAATTTCTAGCTCGGCTTTTAAATCAATCTGATAATCATTTTACGATTATTTGTGGTATATGCTTGATTTGCTTTAGTCATTTTTACCATTCGTAAATCAATTATGTATCAAGTGCGTCTGATTTCTTGAAATTATGAATCTCACTTCGATTTTATCTTGGATTGATAAAATGCTCAGCCAAGCGCACGATGAGCTGATCATTCAAGATAATTTTCAGATCGATTCAATCCTACTATCTATACATGACTTAAATTTACTATAATCATGATGATAATAAAAAAGGGGCTTCATTGTGCGCCACTCATACCATCTTGAAAAACATTATATCGAACGTGCGGGCTGGCTTCGTGCAGCTGTACTGGGGGCAAATGACGGGATTATTTCGGTCACCAGTCTGGTGGTGGGTATTGCAGCCAGTGGAGCATCCACGGAAATTTTATTGGTGACCTGTGTTGCCGGATTGATTTCTGGCGCCGCATCAATGGCGGCCGGTGAATATATTTCGGTTAAATCCCAGCAAGATATTGAAACCAATGATCTACTCATGGAAGAGCGCGAACTGCAGCGCCATCCCACGCATGAGTTAAATGAGCTCAAAACGATTTATATACAACGAGGTCTGGAACCTGCTTTGGCACAACAGGTCGCTGAACAGCTGACCGACCATAATGCCTTGGATGCCCATGCCCGGGATGAAATTGGTATTTCAGCACATACCTCTGCCCAACCCTTTCTCGCTGCATTTTCTTCGGCTATGGCATTTACGGTAGGTTCATTATTTCCTTTAATTTCAATCATGATTTTACCGGAACATTATCTGGATAAAGGCGTCATGCTGATTGGTGTTTTAAGTTTGGGGATGATGGGCGCACTGGCAAGCTATGCCGGTGGAGTAAGTGTCTGGAGAGGTGCAGTTCGGGTCATGCTCTGGGGAATTATCGCCATGTTATTCAGCGCCTGGATCGGATCATTATTTAATGTGTCTGTTGCCTAAATATGTGTTTATTTTTTAGTTAGACACAGAATAGGATTGAACGGTTCCTCTATTAACATCACTGAAAAATGTTTTTTCAAAAACTAGCGGCTCTAACAAAACTTGAGTTTAATTAGGGTCTGTTGACATTTACTGTTCATAATTAACCCTATAAAGGTAGCGATAAAAATATACAGGCTAAAGCAACAGAACTTTGATAATTTCTTTTGAGCTTGTCATATCGAGTAGCTATTCCTCTAAATTGCTTTAATCTACAAAACATATTTTCAACTAAATGCCTGATTTTATA
>NZ_VOYO01000030.1:0-23535 GCF_013420255.1 Acinetobacter sp. YH01021 | reverse complement strand
TTTGCGAGATTAAAACATTTCCGTGCTATTGCAACTCGATTTGATAAACTGGCACGCAATTATAAATCTATGATTCGTATAGCCTGTATATTTATTTGGTGCAAAGCCAAATGAGGACACACCCTAGTGTAAAACTGCTCCATGCTTTCAAAGCCTACCCACAAGAGTAATAACACAATCAGATGATTCTGTGTTTCATAACGATCGAAAATAACTAAGCCAAATAATCCTAAAGTCATTAAACGAATGAGAATGCTGAGATAATAATTTTTGTTCTTTTGGCTGATCAGAACATAAAAATAAAGCCCGATACAAACAATGTTCAAAGCCAAAAGGGTGTTAAATAGCATGACATTCCACTCCTTTTGGCCAAATGACATAGAATTAATTTGTTGATATTTTAATCAATCGCGAGTCGGTTGTCGCTCTCATCCAATCTGAATGTCATTTAAATCGATCAAAAATTTAGTGGCGGTAAAGAAAAGCGGATTTTGCTAAAATGATCCGGTATTTTTATTGCTATAGATGACCTATGACTGACCTGCTTCAAGATGATGAATATGACCGCCGTTTTGCTGGTGTTGCCAAAATTTATGGAGAAGACAGCTTTAACCATTATGAAAAAAGTCATGTGATGGTGATTGGTATCGGTGGTGTCGGTTCATGGGCGGTAGAAGCACTGGCACGTAGCGGTGTGGGCGAGCTGACCTTGGTCGATATGGATGTGGTGGCCGCGTCTAATATTAACCGTCAATTGCCTGCCATGAGTACGACATTAGGTCACGAAAAAATTGAAGTTATGGCCGAGCGTTGCCGTGCAATTAATCCACGGATTAAAATCAATCTAATTGATGATTATCTGACGCCTGAGAATATCAAAGAAATTTTAGCTCCGACACCGGATCTGATTTTAGATTGCATCGATGATGTCAAAGCCAAATTTGCCCTGATGCTACATTGTCGCTTTAACAAGATTCCTTTAATTGTATCGGGCGGGGCAGGTGGCAAACTGGATCCACTGAAAATTCGTGTTGCAGATTTATCTAAAACCGAACAGGACCCTATGCTGGCCAAATTGCGTGCCCAGTTACGTGCTAAAGGCATCTGTAAAAAGCCCAAAGAAAAATTCGGCATTACCTGTGTCTATTCAATTGATAATCCATTCTCCAGTGCCGATGTCTGCGCCAGTGCCGGCTTGCGTTGTGGGGGGTATGGCTCTGCCGTGGTGGTGACTTCGAGCTTTGCCATGGTTGCCGTGGCAGAAGGTTTGAAAAAGCTCGATAGTAAAAGAGCAAAAGCCTGATTTAAAAAATAAAAAGCACAATCTATGTGCTTTTTTTAAACTGGCGTTTAGAATGAAAGGATTCATTCGCAGAACAAAAATAATGTTTTGGAGCAGCTATGTGGTTCTTGCTGGTACTGATTTTGGGGATAGGGGCGTTAGCGATCTGGATGTGGAAACGTCCGGATCCGGTAAAACGTGATCAGGCGAAGGCTGTACAACATGATTTATGGATTGAGCAGATTGATGCTCAACTGAAACATGCAGCACGTTTAAGTTCAGATCCGGAACATCCGAATTATGAACGTGCCTATCAGATTTATCAGGGACTGGCCCAGCAACAGGAAATTCCACAAGCTTATGTAGGCATGGGGCTGATGCATCTGCAGGGTTTGGGACATGAGCAGAATACCGAAAAGGCGATTAGTTATCTAGACAAAGCCTTTCGTCTGGGCAGTGATGAAGCCGCCTATCATTTGGGGCAGATTCATGAAGGGGATGCGTATCAACAGGCTGACCCGGAAAAAGCTTTGTATTGGTACCGACATGCGGTATCACGTGGCAATCTGGATGCCCAATATCGTATTACTGAACTTTCTTCTACCGAAGGCCAGCCTCAAAACGAGATGACTGCAGAAAAACAGCGTCTGGCATTATTCATTCAAAATGCCGGGCAGGGTCATGCCAATTCGCAGTATCAGCTGGCCCAGTATTATCTGGCAGATTCAACAACCCAAGATTTAGTGCAAGGAATTCATTATCTGTTTCTGGCGGCACAGCAAGATCATTTGGCTGCCAATCAGCAAATCGCCGATGATTATGCGCATGGTCAGATTCTGCCCCAAGACCTGACGCAATCACTGCAATTTATTAAACGCTGTATCCGTCTCGGTGACCAGAAAGGTCTGTATGATTATTATGCCGGTGTATTACAAGGCCGTATCGATACCGACCAGCGTCAGCGCGTGTTTCAGCATTTATTGCAGCAGTCCAAAGAGCATGCCGATGCACAAGCCAAGACTTTAATCGGACTGGCTTATTTTCATGGCTGGTATGTTGATAAAAATGAAACCATGGCATTTCGTTACTGGTCGGAAGCGGCCAACAGTCAGCATACGCCTGCATTATGTATGATTGCTGCGCTGTATTTTGAGCAGCACCTGGTGGCCAACGAACCGCAAAAAGCATTTGAGTTATATCAGGCTGCCTATCAGCTCAGTCCTGACGATGTGTCTGCACGGATGGGGCTGGCACTGTGTTATTTAAATGGTGTCGGTACAGTAAAAGACATTGCCAAAGCCACACAAATGATTCAGAGCGCGGCACAACACTATTGGCAGATTGTGGCTCAGTCTGAAGCGGATTTAATTTATATCGTCGGCTGGTTTTATAGTCTGGCTGAATATCCATTGCCGACACGTGATAAAGCTGTCCAGTACCTGAATCAGGCGGTTGCGAAAGGTTCGAAAGAGGCAGCCTGGTTCCTGTACCAAGCCCTGTCAGGCATTTATCCTGTCTTTGTGAACAATTTAGAGTTGGCAAATCGCTATCTGCATCAAGCTGCGCAATTGGGTCATGCCCAGGCACAAGCAGAATTGGGCTTGAAGTATCTTGAAGGGCAACAGATTGCGCAGGATATTGCCTTAGGCTTGAGCTATCTGCAAAAAGCAGCCGCTCAGCAGAATGGTGTGGCACTGAATGCTCTGGGTGAAGCATGTGAGCAGGGTCAAGGGGTTGAGAGCAATATTGAGCAAGCCGTGCAGTATTATCAGCAGGCGGCAGCACAGGTGAATGCAGATGCCTATAGTCATCTTGGACGTTTATATATCAAGGGAATTGGCGTGGAGCGTGATATCGGAATCGCACAAGACTGGCTGGAAAAAGGCAGTTTGCTCGGGCATGAGCGATCCACTGAATTATTGAAAAATGTGAATGCGTATTTGCAAATGAAATAAACTGACTCAAATCATATGAGCTAAAAAACCGCTGTTTGGCAGCGGTTTTTTTATGGATTAAGCTTTATTAAGGCAACTGTTTAATCGGGCTACCACCCAATGCCTGCATCAAGGTGACATAGGCATTGTATTGGTTCTGTCGAGTTTGCACCAAGGACAGCCGTGCATTGCGCGTGGTTTCCTGTGCATCCAGCAGGTTTTTCAAGGCTACTGCACCATTACGATAACGCACTTCAGTCAAGCGTTCAGTTCTTTCTGCCAGCTCAACATTCCGTTGCTGCAAAGTCACCTGCTTAGTGAGCTCAGTACGATTCGACAAGGCATTTTCCACATCAGCAAAGGCTTCATACATGGTCTGGCGATACTGGATAATGGCTTTTTCATATTCCAGCTCATTGACTTGCAGATCACGTTTCATGTCATTCCATTGCAGGAAAGGCAAAGTCAGATCAGCACCTAAAGTTGCAACCGGATTTTTCAGTGCATTGGAGAGGGACGTACTGCTGCCAATACCGGTGGTCAGATTACCGGTCAAACTAATGGATGGATAGTAGCTGGCTTTGTTGGCATCTTTATTGGCCAGTGCCTTACGCAAGCGCAGTTCAGTCGCTCGAAGGTCAGGACGACGTGACAATAAACTTGCCGGTAAGTCGGCCTGAATACTCGGCAATTGAATATTCGGTAAACGACTTGGCTCTTGAATCGCGAGCTGTTGTACCGGCATATGCAGCAATACCGCGAGTCCGGTACGTGTTTCCACACGTTGTTGTTCAATCTGGCTTAAGGTTGCCTGTTGGCTTTGAATCGCCTGTTCCGCCTGGGTTAAATCCAGACCGGATACTGCGCCGGCACGATATTGTACCCGTACCAGATCATAGGTTTTTTGCGCGGTCGCCAGATTTTGCTGTACCACGCTATAACGTTCATTCAGATAAGCCAGTTGCCAATAGAGTTGCGCTGTGGTGCCGATCAGGCTCTGAGCAGTTGCCTGCAAGTCTTCTTCAGAGGCTAAGGCCTCCCAGCGAGCGGCTTCGGTTTGATTGGCCAGTTTGCCAAACAGATCCAGTTCATAGCTTAAACCCGGATAATTAATCCCAAAACTCGATGAACTATCACCATCTTCTAAATCAAAACTTCTACGTGTTGTCAGTCCGGCATCACCGACACGAACGCCTTGCTGACTTTGAGCTTGTCTGGCTTGAATACGGGCCTGTTGTAAACTGATGCCGGCCACTGCCAGATCGGTATTCTGCGCCAATACTTCATTCACCAAATTATTTAATTGCGGATCTTTAAATAAAGTCCACCATTGATCTGCCAAAATATCGGCATGAATCTGCTGACTAAGCACCTTATTGTTTTGAAAGCTACCCGGCATATTGATCGCAGGCTGTTGATAGGGGGTTTTCACCACTGCGGCACAACCGACCAGCGAGCTTCCCAGCAACAGGGCACTGGCAAGCTTGGTTAAATTCATTTGCATATCAGATTCCTTATTCGCGAGAGAGCGCATCGACTGGATTCAGACGAGCAGCGTTACGTGCCGGGATAAAGCCAAACACAATCCCGATCAGGCTTGAGCAGACAAAGGCAGCTACAATCGAAGTAGTTGAATATGCCATCTGGAACGTACCACCGGCAAAATGGGTAATCAGCTGGCCAATCCCGAGGGAAAGCAGTACACCCAAAATACCACCCAAGATACAGACCAGAACCGCTTCAATGAGGAATTGCTGCAAAATATCACTTTGACGAGCTCCGACAGCCATACGTACCCCAATTTCCTGAGTACGTTCGGTCACGGAGACCAACATGATATTCATCACCCCAATCCCGCCGACCACCAGTGAAATCACAGCAATCGCTGAAATTAGCAAAGTCATGGTCGCTGTGGTTTGCTGAATAGTTTCACGAATACTGTCGGCATTCTGGGTAAACACATCCTGCGCGCCATGTCGCTGTACCAGCAAATTCAGAATCGCATTTTCAGCCGCCGCACTTGGGTATTCATCCTTGATCCGCACAATGATGCTACGCACATTGGATTGCCCCAGCATACGGCTCATCACTGTGGAATATGGCAGATAGACATTCAGGCTGTCATTATTGCCCATCATGCCTTTTTGCGCGTCAATCACCCCGATAATCCGGCTCGGTACGCTCCCGAGTAAAATCACCTGACCCACCGGATTGGTGCCATCCTTAAAGAAGGTATTTTTGGTATTGGTGTCAATGACGACATCTTGCGCCTGTTGCATGACACTACTGCGGTCAAAAGGCTGACCGGACTGGAACGTCATGCCACGTACATAGAAGAAATCCTCACTGACGCCGTTGACCGTGGTTGAAGCTTCGATTTCTTTATAACGGCCGGTGACACTGCTATTCACCGATGGGCTAACGCCATCGACATACGGTTGTTCAGCCAGCGCATCGGCATCGGCCGGAATCAGGGTTTTGGACTGTGAAGATCTGGAATTATCCCCAAAGCCTCGACCCTGAAATACGGTAATGGTATTGGTCCCCAGACTGCTGATATTTTCCAGAATCTGCTTTTGTGAGCCATTACCGAGTGCCACCACCGAGACCACCGAAGCAATACCGATAATGATTCCGAGCATGGTCAAGAAAGTCCGCATGCGATGTGCATTCATGGCCAGCAAGGCCATACGGAAAGCTTCACCGAGACGGTCAACTGCAGAACGCCATGAAGAAATCTTCTTTTGTTCACTGCGGATTAGCGGCTGTTTTTCCAGATGCTCTTCGACTTCAGGAACATTGGGCTGATCAGAAATAATATTGCCGTCCGAGATCTCGATAATCCGCGTCGCATTTTTCGCTACATTATGATCATGCGTGACCAGAATGATGGTATGACCTTTAGCATTCAGTTCACGCAAAATGCGCATCACTTCAATACCGCTGTTCTTGTCCAATGCACCGGTCGGTTCATCGGCCAGAATCACGTCACCGCCATTCATTAGCGCACGGGCAATCGAAACCCGTTGCTGCTGACCACCAGAGAGCTGGCTCGGACGGTTCTGGGTTTTTTCACCCAGACCCAGATCGGTCAGAATCTTGACGGCTCGCGCATGTCGTTCAGATGAATCTGCACCGGCATAAATCGCAGGAACTTCGACATTGCCTGCTGCGTCTAAATCACCCAATAAATGATAACGCTGGAAAATAAAGCCGAAATATTCACGGCGTAATTGCGCCAGTTCATCCGCTTCCAGTTCGCGGGTTTCACGGCCTTTGACCTTGTAGCTACCCGTGGTCGGTTTGTCCAGACAACCCAGAATGTTCATCAGGGTCGATTTACCGGAACCGGACTGACCGACAATCGCTACCAGTTCACCCGGATAAATCTCCAGATTCACCCCTTTTAAAATCTGGACCGTGCTTTCACCCGCAGGGAATTCACGAACCAGATTTTTCACCTCGAGGAGAGGCTGTTGTTGTGAATTCATGCTTACATTCTCATTGGGCCACGGCTATTGCCACCGCGTTTTGCTGCATCATTGGAGGTATCAGAACCATCGGCAATCACCACCTGATCACCACGTTTTAAACCTTTCAGCACTTGCGCAGTCGCGCGGTTATTCAAACCGATTAATACAGGGGTTGGTTTTGCAGTACCATCGGCTTGCAAGACACGAACCATGCCACGTTGTGCTTTACCTTGCTCAATCAATGCAAGTTCTGCTTCAGACAGGTTTAGACGCGCTGGACGTTCACCGGCAGGGCGATTGCCTTGAGCCGATTCAGCTTCAGGATGTGATGCCGGACTGCCTTCACCGAGAGAACCCTCACCACGCGCTTCACCACGATTGGCACGTGGAGGACGGTTTGAACCTTGAATGGCCGCAGCAGGAATGGTCAGCACATTTTTAGCTTCATCCAGTACGATATAAACTTGCGCAGTCATATCAATACGCAATTTTCCATCTTCATTCGGGACATCGAACAATGCGTTGTAATACACCGCAGAACTTGACGATGAGCTTGAGGTATTGCCATCGGTATTAATTGAATTGGGTGCAGGCTCAACCTGACGCAGTTTGGCGTAAATCTTTTTCTCGTTATTGCCTAACGTAGTGAAATAAACCGTCTGACCTTCTTCAACTTTCATGACATCCGCTTCAGAAATTTCAGCTTTAATGGTCATGGTGTCGAGTTTGGCCAGTTTAACAATGGTCGGCGCACTCTGGTTGGCATTCACGGTTTGACCTTCTTCAGTCACAATCGCCACAATCGTGCCATCCATCGGGGCTACAATCTGGGTATAGCCAAGATCTTCTTTGGCAGTCGCCAGCGTCAAACGCGACTGTTCAATCTGTGCATTGATAGCGGTGATATCCGCTTGCGCCGTTTTATAGTTCGCAAATGCCGATTCCAGCTCTGAGCGAGAAGTGGCATCCTGTGCATACATGGCTTTCTGACGGTTGTATTCAGCTTCAACTTTGGCCAAATTCGCCTGTCTTACTGCAAGTTGTGCCATCTGATTTTTAATGCTGGCTTCAGCGGTTTTTAAATCATTTTCCTGACGAACGGAGTCAATCCGCGCAATCAGCTGACCTTGCTTGACCTGATCGCCCAGTTCTACATACATTTTTCTGACCTGACCCGAAACCTGCGCCCCCACGCTGACCATCTTGGTCGCTTCCAGAATACCAGTCGCCAGTACAGAGCTTTCGATATCGCCTTGGGTGACTTCAGCCGTAATATATTGCGGAGGCTGTTCTTTGGGTTTGAGGAAGTACCACCCCGCAGCGATGAGCGCAATGGCAATCACGGCGGCCATAATCAATTTCGTCGGTTTTATTTTTGGCATGATCAATATCGGTTCAAAATCAGAGAATTGTGAACGATTATAAAAGCGAAATTAGGATAAATCGTGTATTTTTTTAAACTAATGGGAATGATTATTATTTTATTTTTCGAATTTTGACAAAGACTTAGTGAAATAGGGGCTTGCCACAGATACTGGAAATCGCCTGTAGTACCAAATGCTCCGGATTTTCATGTCCGAGTCCTTTAATTGAGGCATCAATTCTTAATAATAACCGCGGCCAGGCCAGAAAAGTCTGTGGGCTGAGACGGCGCAAGGCTTGTTGATATAACCCGACTTTGGTTTTCCAGATCCCGATTTGCAAGGCATTTTGCGGTTGTTCAAACAGCTGCATCAACAGACGCATTTCCTTGCTGAGACTCCATAAAATCAGGCTCATCGGTTCACCTGAAACGACTAGATACTGAAAAATTTTGATCGACTGGGAAAGATTACCTTGTAGCAGGGCATCGCTCAAATCATAGGTGCTATAACGTGACTGATCTTGTAAACATGCATATAAATGATCAACCTGAATGATATCGACTTCAGCAAAGGTATCGCTAACCCGCATCAGGCTGTTCTTTGCTGCAAGCAGGTTGTGCTCATGATGTTGTTCCAGCCATTGCCAGGCATCATTGGCTAAACGAATGCCGAGTTTTTCAGCTTCAATACCCAGAATCTGCTGCCGGTCTTTTGGATAATTGGCCACCAGCGAAACATTCACACCATTGGCATCAATCAGCTGAAAGAAACTGGATTTCAGGCTATTACTATCCTGTTTGGGCATCACCACCAACAGCAGGTTTTGTTCATTATGCTGCAAATAGTTTTTCAGTAACTTGATTGCGCTGGCATCCGGTTTGATATTGCCATGTACTTCAATCGCCAACTGGGTTGAAAACAGCGACAAGCTGTTCAAGGCATTAAAGACGGTTTTCCAGTCGGCGACCGAACTAATGTCATAGCGTTGACGTTCGATGTCCTGCTTTTGCCAGCTGGCCCGAAAGGCATCAATTAAATTCTGTTCCAGCAAAGGCTCTTGACCATGCAAGACCCAAGCACCGCGAGCTTCATCGACACGTTTCAGGGCTTGTAGATAATCAAGTTTCATAAAGAGGTCTTATTGAGCAGGTTGCGCTGAGGTATTTTGTTTGGCTAAGGGTAAGCGGTTCGATGAAATCTGACGTGCAATCTGCTGCGCCACATCATCAATAATGACCTGATTCAGATATTTTTGTTCCTGGTCATCGGTGTTGACCGTTTCAATATCATATTGATACGTACGTGTTGCCACGACAGTGCGTGGTTCAGTGATCGGATTGCCTTGTGCATCTTCAATCCGGAAAGTCACGTTTAAACGTAACAAGGTTTCAACTAGTTTACCGTTCAGTTCCAGACGGCGAGGGGTGTAATCCAGGACACGTAACACATAAGCATTGGGTGCATTACTCAGCTGTACGCCTGCAGCACCGAGGTAAACTGCCAGTTTCTCTTGCAGTTCTTCAGTATTGGGCGGTAAAGACAGGCTCATGACAGAGTAAGCAACAGGGGCGGAGCTCGGATTGGTTCCTTTCAGATGAAAGCCACAGCCGACTAAGCCTGCACTCAGACCACAAGTTAAAACAATTGCTGCTAAATGTTTGCCCAAATGCATGTGTTGCCCTCTATGCTTCCCGAAGGGGAATATTTGAAATCCTGAACTGGATTGTAAAGTCAAAGCCCGTTGGCTGGCAACGGGCTTTGTTTGGGAATTGTGAAATCCTTCAGAAAGTTCCTTCTCCCTCTGGGAGAAGGTTAGGATGAGGGGTTATATATTTACCTCTCCCTAGCCCTCTCCTGAGAGGAGAGGGAACTTAAGGATTTAAACCACCAAATTCACTAATTTATTCGGTACCACAATTTCTTTCTTGGTTGGACCCGTCAAGAATTGCTGAACTTCAGGCAATGCTTTGGCTTGAGCCAAGATGTCATCTTTAGAGGCATCTACAGATACTTCTAACTTGCCACGAAGCTTACCGTTGACTTGAACCACGATGGTTTGCGTATTACGTGTCAGCGCAGATTCATCTACCGCAGGGAATAAAGTTGAATTCAATTCAATCCCAAATTCAGCCAATAAAGTCTGGCTTAAATGCGGTGCAAATGGTGCAAGTAAAGTTAACAGCGTGGTAATCGATTCACGTGCGACAGCAACGTCATTGTCATCTTGAGCTTCAAATTTGTTGTTAGCATTTAAAAGTTCCATCAATGCAGCAATGGCAGTGTTAAATGCATGACGACGTTCAATATCATCACCGACTTTTTGGATGGTTTCGTGTGTCTTACGACGCAAGTCTTGTGCAGCCGTAGACAGTGCCGCTTTGTCGATGTTTGATGCACCGTTACCTTTTTCAAGGAAGCCTGTTGCTAAACGCCATACACGTTTCAGGAAGCGGTTTGCACCCTCAACACCGGCATCAGACCATTCAAGTGATTGATCAGGTGGAGCCGCGAACATCATGAACACACGTGCCGTATCTGCGCCGTACTGGTCAATAATCGATTGCGGGTCGATACCGTTATTTTTCGATTTCGACATTTTTTCCTGACCACCAACGATAACGTCTTGGCCATCTTCTTTATATTTGGCAGAAAGCACACGGCCTTTTTCGTCTTTTTCAAGCTCGATATCTGCCGGATTAAACCAGGTTTTCTTACCTGAGTCTGCTTCACGATAGAAGGTATCTGCTAGCACCATCCCTTGCGTTAACAAGTTAGTGAATGGTTCATTGCCTTGTACCACGCCTTCATCACGCATCAATTTGTGGAAGAAGCGTGCATAAAGTAAGTGCAGAATCGCGTGTTCAACACCACCGATGTATTGGTTGACAGGAAGCCAGGTTTGACCTGCTTCAGGTTTCACCATGCCACCCGTAAAGTCTGGAGATGCATAACGTGCATAGTACCAAGACGATTCTACGAATGTATCAAGCGTATCTGTTTCACGACGTGCGTCGCCACCACAGCTTGGACAAGTCGTTTCATAGAACTCAGGCATTTTGTTCAGTGGGTTACCTGAACCATCTGGAACAACGTCAGTCGGAAGAACCACAGGAAGCTGCTCTTCAGGTACTGGCACTTGACCACATGATGGACAGTTAATCATTGGAATTGGACAACCCCAATAACGCTGACGGGAAACCCCCCAGTCACGTAGACGGAATTGAACTTTAGAACTTGCTAGGCCTGTTGGTTCTAATTTAGCAAGGAATGCATCGTATGCACCTTGGAAATCTAGACCGTCAAATTCGGCTGAATTGACCAGTTTACCTTCTTTCGAGCCATACCATTCTTGCCATTGAGTCGCATCAAAGTCAGCATCATCTGCGTCTTTAGCATCAATCACTTGCTTGATGGTCAAGCCATATTTATTGGCAAATTCGAAGTCACGTTCATCGTGTGATGGAACTGCCATCACTGCACCTGAACCATAAGACATCAATACATAGTTGGCGATCCAAACCGGAACTTCTTCGCCAGTCACAGGATGCTTCACAGAAAGACCGGTTGCCATGCCTTTCTTCTCGGCAGTCGCAAGATCCGCTTCTGCCACAGAACCCATACGGCATTCTTCAATGAATGCAGCCAATTCTGGGTTTGTTTCAGCCGCTTTCAGCGCCATCGGGTGTTCTGCTGCAACTGCAACATACGTTACGCCCATCAAGGTATCGGCACGGGTAGTAAATACCGTTAAACCATCTGCATACACGTCAGGATTTGCTGAAGGGAAAGTGATGTCCATCCCTTGTGAGCGGCCAATCCAGTTACGCTGCATGGTCAACACTTGTTGTGGCCAGCCATCTTTAAGCGTGTCTAAATCGTCAAGTAACTCTTGCGCATAATCAGTGATGCGGAAGTAGTACATTGGAATATCACGCTTTTCTACCAATGCACCTGAACGCCAGCCACGACCATTTTCAACCTGTTCGTTGGCAAGAACAGTCTGATCGACCGGATCCCAATTCACGGTTGAAAGCTTACGGTAGATCAAGCCTTTTTTATAAAGCTGAACAAATAGCCATTGTTCCCAACGATAGTATTCAGGGGTACAGGTCGCAAATTCACGATCCCAATCTACGGCTAGACCGAGTTTTTTCAACTGGTCACGCATGTAAGCAATATTTTCAAATGTCCATTTTGCCGGTGCAACCTGGTGTGCAATCGCTGCGTTTTCAGCAGGCAGACCGAAAGCATCCCAACCCATCGGTTGCAGGACAGTTTCACCTTTTAAGCGATGGAAACGGCTGATCACGTCACCAATCGTATAGTTACGCACATGACCCATATGTAGCTTGCCACTTGGGTAAGGGAACATCGAGAGAATATAACGACGTGGACCTTCTACTTTGTCGGCAACTTTAAAGGCTTTGCGATATTCCCAATCCTGTTGGACTTGAGGCTCAATCGCACTGGCTTGATATTCGGAATCAATGTGAGTAGTCATAAACGTATCAGTGAATTACGGTGAAAAAAGTCTGTTGCACAGCATAGCGCAAAATGCACCTAAAAGTGAATTTTGCGCCGGCATTTCCCGAAGAAAAAACACGCTGTTCTATATAGAGGTGTCTTATAAAGCAACTGCACGATTTTTAGATTGCTGCAAGGCTTCGTTGGCTTCACGTTGTTGCTGGTCCTGATTCGCAGGAACTTGAGGGGCTTGTTGCTGTTGTTCTTGAGGTGTGTTCTCGGTTTGAACTTCAGTTTCAGCTGTTCTTGGAGATGCCGGTGCTGAATTTTTCCAGCCATAAGTATCCACTGTGGTGGCTTTTTTCGCAGATTTTGGTGGTGGCGTCTTGGTATAATGCGTGACACCTTTCGCATCGACCCATTTATGATACTGGATCGCGGAAGCGCTGGTGCTACAGATGCTCAAAACAACTGCGCAACTCAAACTGAAGGCGGTTAAAAAAGATATTTTCATTGTTCTTGGGCCTCGGCTTGCTAGGCATGGAATACTGCAATTATTGTAGTGATATTTTCAGTAAAAATGATGGGTTTTTATCTGCTTTATTCAAAGCTAACTGCTTAAATAAGCTCAATCTAGCGTATAAGAAATCAGAGACAAATCTTCGTATACAAAATTTATTGATAAACAATTTCCTTTCATTTAATAAAAATTCATTCATTTTTTTTATATAAGACATATTAAAAATTTATAAAATTAAACCATTAACTCTATGAATTTTATTGGATTAGATGAATAGACAAGACAGTCAATGCATGGCTATGAGCTGATATTGCTGTTAAAAACAGCAGATCTAGGCACTAGTAAGTATGGATTGTCTGTTTTTTAAACTTGACTTTAAAGCCTGAAAACACAAGAATGCTGCAATAGTTTTATATGCCTTAGATCGATCACCCTTCGACTAAGTGTCATTTCATGCAGTGGGCGATTTTTCTAGCCGAGAAATTGAACAAAGCTAAGCAAAATATGTTTATCCCAACATGTTTTAGATCCCGTATTGCTCGAACAGTGAAGAGATCAGATTTTTTTCCTATTGCTTTGAAAACTATGAAATTTGTGTGCTATAACAGTGCAGACAGTTAACAAACGAAACACTGCAAATGCCTCCCATTTGTGCAGTGAATAATATTAGGGTGAATCACGTTGGAACTTCTATCTGGTGGTGAAATGCTTGTTCGCGCATTAGCGGACGAAGGCGTTGAACATGTTTTTGGATACCCAGGCGGCGCAGTTCTTCATATTTATGATGCGCTATTTCAACAAGACAGAATCAATCATTATCTCGTACGTCACGAACAGGCTGCTGGTCACATGGCCGATGCTTACTCACGCGTGACAGGCAAGACCGGTGTTGTGCTGGTTACTTCAGGTCCGGGCGCAACCAACACGGTGACCCCAATTGCAACGGCCTATATGGACTCAATCCCGATGGTGATTTTGTCAGGTCAGGTTGCGAGTCATCTGATTGGTGAAGATGCATTTCAGGAAACCGATATGGTCGGTATTTCACGTCCTATCGTGAAACATAGCTTCCAGGTGCGTCATGCCAGCGAAATTCCTGCGATTATCAAGAAAGCCTTCTATATTGCGTCTTCAGGTCGTCCAGGTCCTGTAGTGATTGATATTCCAAAGGATGCGACCAATCCTGCAGAGAAATTTGCTTACGAATACCCAGAAAAAGTGAAGATGCGTTCGTATCAGCCACCGTTCCGTGGTCACTCAGGTCAAATTCGTAAAGCGATTGAAGAGCTGATCCATGCTAAACGTCCTGTGATTTACTCAGGCGGTGGTGTGGTTCAAGGCAATGCTTCAGCACAATTAACAGAATTGGCGCATTTATTGGGTTATCCAGTGACCAACACCTTGATGGGTCTTGGCGCATTCCCGGGTAATGATGAACAGTTCATCGGTATGTTGGGTATGCACGGTACTTATGAAGCTAACATGACCATGCACAATGCAGATGTAATTCTGTGTGTGGGTGCGCGTTTCGATGACCGTGTTACTAATAACCCTGCGAAATTCTGTCCGAATGCAAAAGTCATTCATATTGATATCGACCCAGCGACGATTTCAAAAACCATTATGGCGCACATTCCAATTGTCGGTGCTGTAGAGCCTGTACTGAATGAGATGTTGAACCAGTTGAAACAGCTTAATGTTTCTAAGCCAAATCCTGAAGCGATTGCGGCATGGTGGAAACAGATCAATGAATGGCGCAAGGTTCATGGTGGTCGTTTTGAGGCAGGTGTTGATGGTGTAATGAAGCCACAACAAGTGGTTCAGGCATTGGACAAAGTGACCAATGGCGAAGCGATCATTACTTCTGACGTCGGTCAGCATCAAATGTTTGGTGCGATGTATTACAAATACAAACGTCCACGTCAATGGATCAACTCAGGTGGTCTAGGCACTATGGGTGTAGGCTTGCCGTATGCAATGGCTGCGAAGCTTGCATACCCGGAACAGCAAGTAGTATGTATCACCGGTGAAGCATCGATTCAGATGTGTATCCAGGAGCTTTCGACCTGTAAGCAATATGGCCTGAATGTAAAAATCCTGTGCCTGAATAACCAGTCTTTAGGCATGGTAAAACAATGGCAAGATATGAACTATGAAGGACGTCATTCAAGTTCTTATGTAGACTCATTGCCTGACTTTGCCAAACTGATGGAAGCTTATGGTCATGTTGGTATTCAGATTAATCATGCTGATGAGCTAGAGTCGAAGCTTGCAGAAGCGATGGCAATTAACGACAAGTGCGTATTTATTAACGTTATGGTAGATCGTACCGAACACGTTTATCCGATGTTGATTGCGGGTCAATCGATGCAGGATATGTGGTTGGCTAAAGGGGAGCGCACGAAATGAGACATATTATCTCTGTACTCGTAGAAAACGAATCAGGCGCGCTTTCTCGTTTAGTGGGTTTGTTCTCACAGCGTGGCTACAACATCGAAACATTGAACGTTGCCCCGACTGAAGATCCAACACTTTCACGTTTGACATTGACCACTTATGGTGATGATCACAAGATTGAGCAAATTACCAAACAGCTTAACAAGCTGGTTGAAGTGGTGAAAGTGGTTGACCTGTCTGAAGGTGCACATATTGAGCGTGAATTGATGCTGATTAAAGTCAAAGCATTGGGTTCATCGCGTGACGAAATCAAACGTACGGCAGATATTTTCCGTGGTCAGATTGTCGATGTAACACCAACGACCTATACCATTCAAATCGCGGGTACCACTGAAAAAGTAGATGCGTTTATTGATGCACTTGCAGAACACACGATTTTAGAAGTGGTTCGTTCAGGTGTATCAGGTATCGCACGCGGCGAAAAAGTACTCACCATCTAAATTTTAAGTATTTCCTCATCTGAATAAGAAGAGGGTATCAGGCAATGTAAATTTAAGGGTCATTGCCTGATTTAACAGACAAACAAGCATTAAGCGGAGACAGCAATGCAAATTTTTTACGATAAAGACACTGACTTATCTATCATCCAATCTAAGAAAGTAGCGATCATTGGTTACGGTTCACAAGGTCACGCGCATGCGCTTAACCTGAAAGATTCTGGTGTTGACGTAACTGTAGGTTTACGTGCGAACTCTGCTTCTTGGAAGAAAGCTGAAAATTCAGGTCTTAAAGTTGCTGAAGTTCCTGCTGCTGTAGCACAAGCTGACGTAGTGATGATTTTGACTCCAGATGAGTTCCAATCTCAACTTTACCGTGACGTAATTGAGCCAAACATCAAGCAAGGCGCTACTTTAGCATTTGCTCATGGTTTCTCGATTCTTTATAACCAAGTTGTTCCACGTGCTGACTTAGACGTAATCATGGTTGCACCTAAAGCTCCTGGTCACACCGTACGTTCTGAATACCAACGTGGTTCAGGTGTTCCTGACCTTATCGCGATTCACCAAGATGCTTCTGGTAATGCGCGTAACGTTGCTCTTTCTTACGCTTCAGGCGTAGGTGGCGGCCGTACAGGTATCATCGAAACTTCATTCCGTGAAGAAACTGAAACTGACCTTTTCGGTGAGCAAGCAGTTCTTTGTGGTGGTGCTGTTGAATTGGTTAAAATGGGCTTCGAAACTCTTGTTGAAGCGGGTTATGCTCCAGAAATGGCGTACTTCGAATGTCTACACGAACTTAAATTGATCGTTGACTTGATGTTCGAAGGCGGTATCGCGGACATGAACTACTCAGTGTCAAACAACGCTGAATACGGCGAATATGTAACGGGTACTGAAGTAATCAACGAACAGTCTCGTGAAGCAATGCGTAATGCGCTTAAACGTATTCAATCTGGCGAATACGCGAAGATGTTTATTCAAGAAGGTGCGTTGAACTACCCATCTATGACTGCTCGTCGTCGTCAAAATGCTGCTCATGGTATCGAAGTTACTGGTAACAAGTTACGTGCGATGATGCCTTGGATTCAAGCGAACAAAATTGTAGATAAAGAAAAGAACTAAGGTTTCGTGCCTTAAAAAGAGGAAAGCAGCGCTTGCCTCTTTTTTCGTACCTTGGATCCAAGCAAACAAAATCGTAGATAAAGAGAAAAACTAATTTCTCGAATCAATTGATTTGAATGCGAAAACCCACTTAATTTGAGTGGGTTTTTTATTTCTATGTTTGCGTACCTTAAAAAATGGGAAAGCAGTGCTTTCCCATTTTTTCATATTTTGGATTCAAACAAAATCGTTGATAAATAGAAAAACTAATCTCTTAATTGGCTGATTTTTATGCTATAAAAGTCCTGCGAAAGCGGGGTTTTTTATTGGATAAGAATAATGATTTTATATAAATATGTTGGCTTTGATGCTGGTTTAAAAATATTAGAAACAAGTGCTTTAGGCTTTTCTTTGCCGCGCGATTTTAATGATCCATTTGAGGTGACGGCTTTAGCTTTAATGGGGGAAACGGTAAATGTTGGTGTAGAAACGCAAGCTGTAAGAAGTCGGTTTATCAATAAATATGCAGTATTGTCTTTAACTCGAGCCCCCTTACTTAAATCCTTTAATGTGGTCTCATTATGCAGATAGTCATAAAGGAATGGTGATCGGGATTGATACAGAGAAGGCAGGTTTAGAAAGTTTTGAAAATTATACGATACCTGCTCAGAGAGGAGAGATAATTTATGTGAATACAGTGCCACAACATATTAATTCAATAGATGCCGTGCAATTAATGCAAATTGGAAGTAAGCATCATATATGGTGGAAATCTCATGAGAGATTACTAAAACATGCTGTTCTTTATAAGCAATTATGTTGGGCGTATGAAGAGGAGGTTAGGGTAGTGAAATGTTTGGGGAGTGAGGAATACCATTCTTATCATTCAAAGGAAGATAAGAGATTTGAGTTGGATGGAGAGCAGTGGGAAAGAAAATATATTGGTTCAAGAAGTATATTCTTAAAAAGCATCCCATCAGATGCATTTGTTGAGATATATCTTGGGGAAAATAGTTATCGTGATCAAAGAAGGAAGTATGATAATTTAATCGATGGTTATAAAGTTCCTAAAATTTTACAGTTAAAAGAATTTAGTCGGAATAATAATATTGAATTATTCACTGTTTTAGTTGATACAGAAACATGGTCTTTAAAAAGAAAAATTATTAATTCAGTTGATTTAGATTAAATAGCTGCAATTGTGGTAGCGGTTCATATATTAGAGTTCTTTTATAAATTGTATTAGTTCAGCCTTGATCAGCCAATCTTCGACATGACCTACAATTCTTGAGGCTGTTGGCTCTGAAACTCCGTAACTCGTAGTAACGTGAAATAAGGTTCGGTATTCTCGCCAATAGCTTAGACAGAGCAGAATCTGATCCTTAATACTTAACTTGGGCGGTCTGCCTTGAGTTAAAACATGTTTCTTCAATTGATCAACCATTAAATAAAAAGTTGACCATGATATGCCTGTATATCGCTTAAACTGTGTTTCTGAAAACTTTTTGAATCGATGTGTTTCATTCATAAATTAGGCACGAATGCCAAGAAAATTAGAGGACGAATATTAAGCAAAATAGTGTTCAATTTTTATTTATGAAAGAAGATTATTGTATATTAACATATTGTTTTTTTAGTTAATTTATATTAATTATTGCTTTTTAGAAAGTTTTTCATAGCTAAGAAAAGTCTTGATGTATGAAAAAGAAAGCAAAAGTTTCGACAAAATCACACATTTCTTAAATAAAGTTGCATAATTTACAACTATTTGTAAAGTTCGTAACTTTGTTTTATTTTTTTGTAAATTAAGGTAAATTATAAAAAAATAATAAAATTAGTGGTTTAATTGTTTTTTATAAAATTTAAAGATTATTTTATTCTTTTTATTTGACATAGTTAGAAACATTTTTAAATTGTATCAATTTATTTTTTGTCTTAACCTTTTATAAGTATAGGATTAAATTTTTTAAAACAAATAAAAAACCAAAAATAGAGAATAGTATTGTGAATAATAAACTTTTGCATATTTTTAGCTCAAAGATAATAAGATAAGTTAACGGTTACTTAACTTTACTCATAATAATAAGAGTTACAGCGTAATCGTTAAAATAACTACATATACATATTCTTTTATTAAAAAGAAATGGAGAAAATCATGAACAAAATTACACAATCGGCATTAGCGGCATTAGTTCTTGGTGCTTGTTCTACGGCATCTTTTGCAGAAGATGAAGCAGCTCGAGGTGGTTATCATCCTCCTAAACCACCAATTGACTGGAGTAAATGTAATACTTTAGGCTGTGAAAAAGAAATTCCAATTTCACTTAAAATTAATAAGAAATGTGTTTTAACTGGTGGAAATGCAATAGTATTATCTGCTGCTGGTGGAACCCAAACTACAAATTATTCAATTACAACAAATACCCCTTATGTTCTGAATTTACAAACTGCAAATGCCGGTGCTAATAATACTACGTTTGTTAGACATGAAACAGATGCATCTGAAACAATTGCTACAACAATTGTGACGACTAAACAAGGTGCTGCAGGTGCTGTTCCATTTGGTAATTCAAATCATGCTGGTCAAGCAGTTGATAATTATACACTTGCAGTTACCAATACTGCAGTTGATGCTACACAGTTAGCAGGTAATTATACCGATCGCTATCTAATTAAAGCTTACTACTAATTTATTTAATCAACCTAACCTGATATTTATGTCGGGTTAGGTTGCCTCATTATACTTTTAAATGGAAAATTATAATATGAGAAAAACAACTATATTATTTTTTTTATCTTTTTTTTATTTTTCTGGCGGGAAGGCTGATGTTGCAATTGATCCAGTACAAATGTATATATTTAATGATAAAAAACAAAAAACAACAACACTTACTTTAGAGTCTATAAATGAAGTAGAAAAAAAGATATTTGAGGTGAAAGCATTTAAATGGGATCAAAATGATAAAGGTGAAGATGTGTTGGAGAAGGATGATACTCTTATAATTAATCCAAGAAATTTTATTTTAAAACCTAATGGGAAACAAGTTATACGTGTTGGTTTTAATCGTCCAATAGTATCTGTATTGGATGGTCGGGAAGAGGGTGCCTGGCGCATTGTAATTGAGGAATTACCTCAACCTGTAAAAGAATCATCTATTACTTTCTTGATGAATTTTAACCTGCCATTATTTATTGGAAAGCAAGATAACTTAAAATTAAATTTTAATATTGAGAATGATAAGCTTATAGTTAAAAATAAAGCAGAATCTCATATTCAAATTTCAAAGTTACAAATTTTAGATTCTAATAAGAAAAAAGTTTTTACTAGTAATAATATGAAATATGTACTTAAAGATAAGAGTATTTTTTATGAGTTGGAAGGGGTTAAAATAAATAATCCTCGTAATTATTTTGTTAAAGTAATGACAGATAAGTCGCATGAGGAAATAGAGTTAAAGCTTATGGATTAAAATTATAATTAAGGATTATATTATGCAGTTAAATAGAAAAATAATTATTCTAGTTAATATTTTATTCTTATGTAATGCTAATGCTAACCAGAATCCTGATGAATTTTTTGCTAATCTTTGGATAAATGAGCTTGATCATAATATAGATATTATTTTAATAAAAAGTGATGATAATTTTTACATAGAGTGCAATATATTGTCGGAACGAGATATTGATATATCTAAATTATCAAAAATGGCTTCTCGGGATGAGTTTTGTCTTATTTCGGACCGGAATATTCAATCTAATTTCGATGCCTCTAAGCAAACAATTAATCTCACCATACCTACCCAACTGTTTAAATCAAGTACACAGATCTCCCAGTTGCAGACTATGCCAGAGAGAGCCAGTTTTGGAGGTTTCGTAAATTATGATTTTACCTATTTAAATTCAAAAATAGACAGAGAAACGAATTCTTTATATAACGGCCTGACAGATCTGGGTGTCTTTAAAGACTATTGGATTTTTAAGAACTCAATAGCATATTATAATCATCCTTTGAATGAGTATTTTACTCGACTCAGTACTAGTATTGAGTTTGAATTTCCTAAAAGTATGACTCAGCTTACTTTAGGAGATACAACTACAGTATATAATCCATTAATTAATTCTTTACGTTTTGCCGGTTTAAACTGGGGAACTAATTTTACTGAGCGACCAAATTTTATTTATTGGAATACTCCAATCTTACAGGGAAGTGCGCGTGTTCCTTCTACAGTTGATTTGTATATTAATGGGGTAAGTATATATAGCCAAAGAGTCAGTCCTGGTGATTTCAATCTTCAAACTGGTGCACAAATTCAACAGGCAGGAAATGCACAAATTATTGTTGAAGATGTGTTAGGGAATAGGAGTGTACAAAGTTTTCCTATTCTGGTGACGAATCGGCTATTAAGATCTGATCTTAGTGAATATAATGTTTCATTAGGAAAGTTGCGTTATAACTATAATATAGAAAGTAATGACTATCGTAATTTTTTCTCTAACCTTTATTATCGTTATGGGGTATCTAATTGGACAACACTTGGTTCTAATTTTTCTTATAGCGAAGACTTGCAAAATTTAGGCTTTCTATGGACTCAAGCTATTAGTCATTATTTGGTTTTGGATAGTGTAGTTCAAGCTTCACACGATGAACTTAATAATTTTAATTATTCATATGGATTATCTGCTGCAAAGGATTTCGGAAGAGTTTCACTTGGTGCAAGTGCGAAATATACAGAAAGAGATTTTAAATATTTAGGTGATGACCTGGATAATTTTTATAGTTATCCTAAGTATGAATATTTAATTTATGGGGGAATGAGCAATATTCCTCTCTTGCATAATATTTATTTGAATTATGCTGCCCAGAGTTTTCATCAGCAAGAAATACGCGTGGAAGATGAGATTCCTTCATTTTTTCAAAATGATCGTAAAACTTTAAATTTAGGGTTTAATCGTCGGCTAGGTAGGAAGGGAAGCCTAGGTTTGAGTTATTTTAGCTCATTTGGTAATGATCGGGATTCTGGAGTTGTCTTATCACTTAGCTATAGTTTTGATGATGATAAAGCAGTTTATTTTAGTCATTCAACAGATGAAAGAACTAAATTGCAATTTGTAAAAAGTAATCCTAATCAGGTTGGATTTGACTATGAAACAGGTGTAAATAGACTCGAAGATGAAACACTATATAATTTCAATGGGCGATTGAAAACAGATGTTGGGGATTTAGGTTTTTATCATATAGAGGGAGATAATGAGTCTGAATCACAATTAAACTATCGTGGTGCGGTTGTTTTTCTTAATAATAAATTCAATTTTACCAAGTTGGTTGATAATGCATTTTCTGTTGTTAGTGTGGGAGATTATCAGGATGTCGATGTTTTAAGGTCTTTATCTGTAGTAGACAAAACGAATAAGAAAGGCTATACCTTTGTTCATGATATTATTCCTTATGTAAATTATGATATTGGTTTTGATCAGAATCAATTACCAGTCGAAGATAAGATTCCTTATGCAACCAAGAGGCTTACTGCTTTAGATCAGCGGGGGTATATTATTAATTTCCCTATATATAATACAAAACAGGTCACGATTTTGCCTGTAGATAGTAATAATCATAAATTCACAGCTGGTTCAGAGTTATATATCGATAATGATGGTGGGGAGGTTTATCCTATCTCATCGAACGGTACGGTCACTCTATATGGGCTTATTCCAAATACTTACAATATTAAAATCATCAGCACCGAATCTAAAACTTGCTTTGCACAATTGACGGTTACAGAAAATCAAAAAGAAGAAAGCGGACTATCTACGCTTATCTGTAAATAAAGGATGAAAAATAATGAAACTTAAATTTACTGTACTTGTGTTCTCTCTATTATTAACCAGTCTAAGTCATGCCCAACGTTGTCAGATTGATCGATCGACAGCATCAGAACTCAAATTGAACTCCTCTTATCTGAGCCAAGCTGCGACTTCTTTTATCGTAAGGTGTGATAGTAGTTATGCTATTCAATTTAATTCTAGAAACTTAACCAGCACTAATGGCAGTAGTTATTTGGTTAATGAGCACAATCATAAAATAAGAACACAAATGTATATTTCTGGGGCGACCTCATCCCGTTGGAATATGCCGATATCCCAACCGGCAACTAGCCTAAGTAAATTTATTGTATTGGTACAACTAGCTGAACAACCTTCTGCTTTGACCCCAGCTGGAGTTTATAAAGACAGTTTATATGTGGATCTTATCTACTGAATTCTTTTAGTTGGCTCTTAAAAGAGAATTGGATTTTGGTCTATTTAAGTCCTTTAACCAGATTTTGAAGCTTTCTGACTGGATTTTTTAGGCATGAGCTATGGTTATGAATAGGTGAGAGGTGGTCCCACTTGTTTGAACAACTAAAAGCGTATTTATAAGTGATATTCCGCTCTAGTTAAGCCACCTTGTTTTGTTGGGGTAGCTGATCATAGTAAAACTCATTTGGTGTCATTTTGTCTAG
>NZ_VOYO01000029.1:0-26424 GCF_013420255.1 Acinetobacter sp. YH01021 | reverse complement strand
GTTGCCATGTCACTGAATACTCGTCCTAGAAAAGCGTTAGATTGGCTTACACCATTAGAGAAATTTGCTCAGCTTGTTGATTATCATAAGACTTTTCAAACTGTCGCACCTCATGTTTGAATTCGCCAAGATTGCAGTTATAATTTAATGAAAGGTGTAATAATTCTAGGATTACTTGTAATAATTGCTGTTTCAGGAGGTTTTATCTTTATAAATGATAATTCGAATATTAATAAGCCTACACAGCAAAAAGCAAATATAGAATTCAAAATAACTACTGATCAAAAAACCTAAAGAAAACCCCACAAAAGCGGGGTTTTCTTTTTGTCGAAGTATTTAAGAATTAAACACGTTCGATCACAGTTGCAATACCTTGACCAAGACCAATACACATGGTCGCAAGACCGATTTGCGTATCTTGTTGCTCCATCACGTTCAACAATGTTGTTGTGATACGCGCACCAGAACAACCCAATGGGTGACCCAATGCAATCGCGCCACCGTTATGGTTCACGATGTCTTGCTTGTCATAAATGCCTAAGCCTTTAAGAACAGACAGACCTTGTGCAGCAAAAGCTTCGTTCAATTCAAAAGTCTGAATATCAGCAATTGACAGGCCAGCGCGTTTCAATGCTTTTTGTGTTGCCGGAACCGGACCATAACCCATGATCGCAGCATCACAGCCTGCAACCGCCATAGAGCGAATTACAGCACGTGGCTTAAGACCTAAAGCTTGAGCACGTTCAGCAGACATCAATAACATTGCAGAAGCACCATCAGACAACGCTGAAGAAGTCGCTGCAGTTACTGTACCGCCTTTCGGATCGAAGACTGGACGCAAAGATTTGAACGATTCAAGGTTCGCATCTGGACGGATTACTTCATCGATATCACACAAGATTTTGTAGCCATCTGCATTATGACCTTCAATGCCGACGATCTCATTCTGGAACAGACCGTTTTCAGTCGCAGCCCAGGCACGGCGATGTGATTCCACACCGAACGCATCCTGTTCTTCACGGCTAATGCCGTTCATACGACCCAGCATTTCAGCGGTTAAGCCCATCATGTTCGACGCTTTGGCATAATGCTTAGATGCTTCAGGATTCAGGTCGATGCCGTGCATCATGCCGACATGGCCCATGTGCTCAACACCACCGATGATGAAGATATCACCCTGGTTCGTTGCAATTTGCGCAGCCGCAGTGTGAATCGCCTGCATAGACGAACCACAAAGACGGTTCACCGTTTGACCTGCAACGGTCTTCGGTAGGTCTGCCAGTAATGCGATATTACGGGCAATATTCATACCTTGTTCTAGGGTTTGGTTCACACAGCCCCAGATTACGTCTTCAACTTCATGCGGGTCGAATTCGTTACGTACCAATAGGGCACGGACAAGCTCAGCAGACATCGAGTCGGCACGTACATTGCGGAACATACCGTTTTTGGTTTTACCCATTGCTGAACGTACGCCATCAACGATGACAACGTCACGTGGATTTAAAGTAGCCATTCACGTTGCTCCTTAACCGTAGAATTTTTTGTTGTTAGCAGCCATTTCGCGCAACATTTCTGGCGCTTCATAAGCTTTACCAAGGTGCGCATACTTATTGCAAAGCGCAACATACTCAGCTACACCGGTTTGATCGATGTAACGGCATGGACCACCACGGAATGGAGGGAAACCAACACCCATAATCATGGCCATATCTGCTTCAGCAGCAGTGGCTACAATGTTGTCTTCCAGGCAACGAACAGTTTCGTTACAGAAAGCCAGCATCATGCGATCAATGATTTCCTGAGCATCAAATTCACGTTTTTCCGCAGTTGCAACAGAGGCCACAAGCTCATACGCAGTTGGATCAACCACTTTGGCTTTTTTGCCTTTACGGTCAAGTTCATACTTGTAGAAACCAACGTCGTTCTTTTGACCCAGACGTTTGTTTTCGTACATCACCTGAATCGAACCTTTGAAATCAGGTTTCATACGATCCGGGAAGCCTTCAGCCATCACTTCTGCACCGTGTACACCAGTGTCGATACCGACAACGTCCATCAGGTAAGCAGGGCCCATAGGCCAGCCGAATTTTTCCATGACTTTATCGATTTGCTGGAAGTCAGCGCCATCTTTAAGCAACAGGTCAAATGCACCGAAGTAAGGGAACAGTACGCGGTTGACCAGGAAGCCCGGGCAGTCATTGACCACGATTGGTGTTTTACCCATTTTCTGAGCAAGCACCACAGTCGTTGCAATCGCTTCGTCAGAAGTCTTCGCACCGCGAATCACTTCAACCAGTGGCATCATGTGTACCGGGTTAAAGAAGTGCATACCGACGAAGTTTTCAGGACGTTCCAGGTTTTCAGCCAGACGCGTGATTGAAATCGTAGAAGTATTAGATGCAATGATCGTGTTGTCACGAACTTTCGCTTCAGTTTCTTTCAGTACGATACCTTTGACTTTTGGATTTTCAGTCACGGCTTCGATCACGATGTCCACTTCTTTAAACTCGTCATAGCTTAAAGTTGGACGGATGCGCGCAAGAGTTTCACCCATTTGAGCAGGCTTCATCTTCTTACGTTCAACTTGTTTGGTCAGTAAACCATTGGCTTCTTTCATACCCAAAGCAAGTTGCTGGTTACCGATGTCTTTCATGATGATCGGTGTGCCTTTGCTTGCCGCCTGGTAAGCAATACCACCACCCATGATACCTGCGCCTAGAACAGCCGCCTGGTTCACTGGATGCGCACCTTTTTCATAGCGCTTCGAGGTTTTTTTCACGATCTGGTCATTCAGGAACAAACCGATCAAGGCACCTGCTTGTGGTGTGACTGCTGCTTTAGCAAAACCTTCAGCTTCCGCTTTCAGCGCGTCATCACGATGCAGGCTCGCACCCGCTTGAAGAGAATCAAGCAGTAATTTTGGTGCAGGGTATTGAGCTGGATTAGCTTTTGCCAGAACCATGCCTTTCGATGAGTTAAACGCCATCATCTGTTCGATTGGGCTGAGTTTAACTGGATCAAGTTTTTCCTGACGCTTGGTTTTCCAGTCTAAACGGCCATGAATCGCCTGTTTCACCAGATCAAGTGCAGCATCTTGTAGCTTGTCAGCAGGAACGACAGCATCGACTGCGCCGTCTTTCAGTGCGGCAGCAGGCTTTTTAGGATTGGCCATTGCCATCCATTCTACCGCGTTGTCGATACCGATCAGACGGCTTAAACGTACTGTACCACCGAAGCCCGGGAAGATCCCCAGCTTGATTTCAGGCAGGCCGACTTGCGCCTGTTCTGACATCACACGGTAGTCACACACCAGGCACATTTCGAAACCGCCACCGAGTGCCATGCCATTAATGGCAGCCACTTTAGGGATGTCGAGGTCTTCGAAGCTGTTAAAAATTTCATGTACTGGCATTGCCCAGTCAACAATCGCTTGTTCACCCTGAGCAAAGTTGTCGCCGAATTCAGTGATATCAGCACCTACAATAAATGTAGATTTGCCTGAAGTCACAATCAGACCTTGAATATCGGCATGGGAGACGGCTTCGATAGCAGCCTTGAAATCTTCAATCGTTGCACGGTTGAATTTGTTAACGGACTCACCTTGTAAGTCAAAGCGGAATTCTGCAATCCCGTCCTCAAGCATTTGGACGGTAATGGCATTGCCAGCGTGGATCATGCCCTGATCTCCTTTATTTTGGAGGACTTCTAAGTTGATGTTGTGAAGCAAGTGCGCATGTCCCGCGCACTTTTTGACTTCGCTAATCTTACGATAACTATATCCAAAAAGAACATAACAAGTTGTATCAAGCCGTGACGCAATGGTCATCAATTTCTGCCAGACTGATCCGCCCCGCTATAACTTTTCCTTTCAGTTTTCTAAAAGAAGATGAACCAAAGATTTTGTTTCAATTCATTATTTTTTATCAATCAGCCTGATAGATATGGAGCAGGGTGACTGATTTTCAAGGTGCATTTCTAGCGGAATTTTGTCAATTCAGTCAATTTCTATCCTTGAACTTGCCATTTTTAGCCTCGAAGTATGCTGAGCGCAGGGCTTTCAGGTCTTTGCTGATAGTATTTAATCAGCACAAATAACAGTGTATTAGATCATTTGAGTTACTGAACTTTTCTGATGAGATCGAAAATGGGAACGATCCTGTCGATGTGTGATTTAAAATAATTTCCATCCTGCCGGGTTGAATCCCTGTCATCTGCTATGGAATTGTTTATGATGATCTTGCACTTAGATATGGGGGATATCGATGCACGTATTTCGTTCTAAAAAAGACTGGTGGCTGCTGGCTTTTGTGATTTGTATGAGTGGCCTGTTGCTGCAACTACTGCTGACCATGCAGGCCAAAGGCACTATGCAGCAATATCCGCTGCACACTGCGGTTTATGTCCTGACTATTATCATTTTATGGTGGCCGCTGTGGAGTACGCGCTATGTGATGGACAATGGGGTGTTGACCATAAAAAGCCTGTGGTTAAGCTGGAAGATTCCGTTAAGTGAAATCCAATCCATTCAGCCCACAGACCACTCTATCATTGCGCCAGCCTTATCTTTAAAGCGTCTGCGGATTGACTATACTGATGCGGGCGTGCAGAAATTTATATTGGTTTCACCCAAAGATCAAACTGCTTTTATACAGGTGCTTCAGCCGAATAAAAACTGATATCGAGTCTGCCTTAGTTAAGCTTTTGCTTGCTCAGGCAGAACCACCAGCTGTCCATCGACACAGTCCAGATGCAGACTGAACTGCTCAGGCTGGTTTAAAAAATACAGCGCCAGAATCGGCTCCAGTTCGGTACGCATCTTGCGGCCCAAATGTCGGGCGCCGTAACGAATATCATGGTCCTGATAGAAATAGGCTTTGGCTGAAGCGCTTAAATGCACGCTGCGTTGCTGATGTTGCAAGCGCTTGTTCAGTTTATCCAGTTCAATTTCGACCAGACGTGGCAGCGCATCATGCTGTACCGCCTGATAATGCAGGCTGCGGTCAATCCGGTTCAGAAATTCAGGGTCGAATTTACGCTGCATGACTTTTTCAATGATGCGCTGGGTGGGAACGCGCTTCAGACACAGCGCCTGCATTTTCTCAGGCAGATAGCTGAGTTTGTCCAGATATTGCTGCGCCGCCTGTGCCCCGACATTGCTGGTCATAAAGATCATGGAGTTGCGAAAATCGATAGTTTTAGTGCCCGCTGTCAAGGTCAGCCGGCCAGTATCCAGCACGTTCATCAAGCCGCGAATCACTTCGTTACTGGCTTTTTCC
This sequence comes from Acinetobacter sp. YH01021, assembly GCF_013420255.1. GTDB lineage: Bacteria > Pseudomonadota > Gammaproteobacteria > Pseudomonadales > Moraxellaceae > Acinetobacter. Next base: position 21,145 of record NZ_VOYO01000029.1, on the reverse strand, counting down.
AGCTCATCAAACAGTATGATGCCGGGACGGGTATGACTGCCGGCAATCGCAGTTTCATCAAACAGGCTGTGACCTTCCTTTGATCCCACATAACCGGGCGGTGCGCCGGTCAAAGCCGCCGCATAATGTTCCTGTGCCAGGGTATTCATATCAATCCGGCAAAAGGCATCCGGGCGGCCATAGATCGCATCGGCAATCAGACGCACGGTTTCTGTTTTACCGACGCCAGTAGGGCCCAGCATCAAGGTAACCGACAAAGGGCGATCCGGACTGGAAAAATCTGCCTTGACCACATGCAGCATTTTTTCAATTTCATTCAGGGCTGCATCCTGCCCAATAATCCGTTCACGTAGCAGTTGCATTACCTTACTCGCTCGGCTCGAAATGAAAACGCGGTTTACCAATCAGGCGAGCACGTTCAGACGGGTGATGGGTGGAGGTGGAGGGTTGAACAATATGAATGCCCGATTGCTGCAGGGTCATGCGAATCATCTCAAAACTAGACTTTTTGAGCATAACAAAGTTAAAGGTTGAAACTTATAGCTTTTAACAATCAGTTTATGTCGTGAGTATTATAGATTGGGGGGATAACCCGACAGGAACTTTAAGATTAAGTGGCAGCTTCAGGGGAATTTTGTGTTTTTCCTTGAAAATGACGCAACAATCATCACATATATCTGCAGATTGTAGGTGAAAAATAGGCTTTAGGTGAACGAAAACGCACGCCCCCATATTGAAAAAATCCTGGCGAATATGACCAGCCTTCCCGGGGTCTACCGGATGTATGGCAAAGACGGTGAATTATTGTATGTGGGTAAAGCCAAAAACCTGAAAAACCGGGTCTCCAGCTATTTTGTCAAAACGCTGGATCATCCGAAAACCCAGGCCTTGGTGGCACGGATTTATGATATCCAGACCCTGGTGGTACGTTCTGAAACTGAAGCCTTGTTGCTGGAACAGAACCTGATCAAGCTGCATCATCCGCCCTATAACATCATGCTGCGTGATGACAAATCTTATGTCTATATTTTTGTTTCGGCAGATAAACCCTATCCGCGTTTAGCCAGTGGGCGCGGCAAGGGCAAGCACCAGGTGGGCAAGTTTTTTGGACCTTATCCGAGTGCGTATACCGCCCGGGATACTCTGGTGGTGCTACAAAAACTGTTCAATGTGCGTTCCTGTGAAAACAGTTTTTTTGCCAACCGGACCCGGCCATGTCTGCAATACCAGATCAAACGCTGCTCTGCGCCCTGTGTCGGATTTATTTCTCCGGAAGACTATAAGGCAGATGTCGATAACTCGATCCGATTTTTGCAGGGCGATACCAAGGAGCTGAATCAGGAACTGATCGCAAAAATGGAAGCGGCCGCTGAAGCGCTGGAATTTGAAAAAGCGGTGTTCTATCGTGACCGGATGGCATTGTTAAGAGACGTACAGTCGCAGCAGGCGATCTATAAGCTCAAAGGCGAAGCCGATATCCTGTCGATTGCCTATCAGGCCGGGGTGACCTGTGTGCAGATCATGCATGTGCGCAACGGCAAAATGCTGGGTGGAAAAAGTTATTTCCCAGATATGCTCAGTGATGACCTGGGGCAGATGCTGGCCGATTTTATTGCCAATTTTTATTTTCAGGTGGCCGATGAAATTCCGGCTGAACTGATTGTTAATCTGGAAGTGGCTGATCGTAAAGAACTGGAAGCAGCACTCTCGCAGCATTTTGGCAAGAAAATCCAGATCAAGTCCAAAGTCCGCGAAACCCGGGCCGAATGGCTGGAACTGGCGCAGATGAATGTACAGCACGCGATTCAGGGCAAGCTGGCCAATCATATAGAATTAAATGAGCGTTTTCATCAGCTGGAGCAGGTGGTCGGCCGTCCTGTAGACCGGATCGAGTGCTTCGATATTTCACATACCATGGGCGAAGATACCGTGGCGTCCTGTGTGGTCTTTGACAGTGGTGGTGCGCGCAAGCGTGATTATCGCCAGTTTTCCATTCATGATATTCAGGCGGGCGATGACTATGCCGCCATGCGTCAGGCGCTGACCCGTCGTTATAAAAAAGCCTTGTTGCCAGATTTGCTGCTGATTGATGGTGGCAAGGGGCAATTGCACATGGCGATGGAAGTCATGCAGGAACTGGGGCTGGATGCCTTTATGGTCGGTGTGTCCAAGGGTGAGGGACGTAAGCCCGGTCTGGAAACTCTGCACTTTACCGATGGCAGTAAAATTCAATTACCGGAGGATCATAAAGCGCTGCATCTGATTCAGCAGGTACGTGATGAAGCACACCGCTTTGCGATTACCAAGCACCGTGCCAAACGTGACAAGAAACGAGGTTCATCAGTGCTGGAAGTTATTCCGGGGCTGGGGCCAAAACGCCGTCGGGATTTGCTGACCCATTTTGGCGGGATTCAGGGCGTACTGAAAGCCTCAGAACGAGATCTGCAACTGGTGCCGGGACTGGGTTCCGTCATGGCGCGGATGATTTATAAAGTGCTGCATGAATGACGCGTGGCTTAAATGCAAGGGCAAAAATGTGCATTGACGCTTGGGTCACGTGCCATTCACAACCTGATGAATTTTGCCGAATATACTGAGCATCAAGACTTACTGAGGGATCAACATGTCTTTGCATGCACTTTATGCACAAATTGCCGAACAGGAATGGGTGGAATTTCCACAGGGATGGCTACAGGGACGTACCTTATATGGCGGTCTGGCTGCCGCGATGATGATGCAGAAAGCCGTCACACAGATCAATGATCCCGCCAAGCATTTACTCAGTTGTAGTGTGACCTTTGTTGGCCCGATTCAGCAAGCCAAAGTACGACTGAGTGCTGAAATCCTGCGGCAGGGCAAGTCGGTGACCACGATTGAAGTGCGCTTATGGCAGGACGACGCGGTGCAAAGTATTCTGATTGCCAGTTTTGGTATTTCCCGTGATTCAGAGATTCAGGTACAGCAACAAGCTCAGGCACCCGACTATGCTGCTCCAGAGCAACTGTTTCAGATTCCTGCGGGTTATGGCATGCCAGACTGTTATGATCATTTCGAAGTGGCCTGGGCGGATGTCAATCTGCCTTGTAGTACCAGTCCTCGTCCGGACTTTGGCGGCTGGTGTCGTTTTCATCCTGAAAAGCATCGCAACCGTGAATTTCTGGTCGCCGACCTGATGGCCATCTTTGATATCTGGCCACCCGGTGTATTACCTATGTTTGAAAACATGGCGCCTGCAAGTAGTCTGACCTGGACAGTGACCTATGTGCATCCGGTTCAACATCAATTGCATGATTGGTTTAAATATAAAGTATTTACCGACTATGCTGCGGATGGTTATGCGACGGAGCATGCCTATCTCTGGGATGCCGAAAATCGTCTGATTGCGATGGCAAGACAGACAGTGACGGTGTTTGCCTAGTGACACTGTGAGGCAATTCGTATAAAGTGAAGCCTATTAATGATGGATCAAACCTCTAAAAAAGTGTGCATTTTCATCGTACATGAGGGGAACAATTGGCGGTGTCTATGACTACAGGTCGTATCCTGAATATTCCAAATATCTTGACCTTGGCGCGTATCGCTCTTATTCCGGTATTTTTATTGGTGGCTTACTGGCCGCCTGCAATGGGCTTTGATGCTCATAACCCCGATATGACGCGGCATATCATTTTAACCACGATCTTTGTGGTGGCTGCGGTAACGGACTGGTTTGATGGCTATCTGGCACGTACATTAAACCAGACTTCCGCTTTTGGGCGGTTTCTCGATCCGGTTGCAGATAAATTGATGGTCGCAGCTGCACTGATTGTATTGGTGCAATGGCAGCCTTCCATGTCGATGGCTTTTGCTGCGATTGTAATTATTTCGCGTGAAATTACCGTTTCAGCCCTGCGTGAATGGATGGCAGAACTCGGTGCGCGGACCAATGTTGCGGTTTCAACAGTGGGTAAATACAAAACCGCTTTTCAGATGATCGCTATCACCGTATTCCTGCTGAACTGGCCACCGCTAGAAATGCTGGCGTATGCCTTGCTATACACCGCAGTGGTACTCACTTTATGGTCGATGTTCATTTATCTGAAAGCGGCTTGGCCATATCTGAAACAGCCTTAATCGAAATGAAAAGAGAAGCTCCTTGAAAGGGGGCTTTTTTTATGCGCTCAAATTATCAAGCCAATCGGCAAATTGCAGGCAAAAAAATACCCAGTCTTTGGGGGAAGAACTGGGATGAAATCGGGGTATTTGTTGCTTATTATTATAGTTATTCAAAGATATCTCATCTTCTTAGGGCTCATTATAGAGAGACAGTTTTTTTTAATCATGTGGCTTCTTGTAGCAGAATGTTGTGTTTTGTGAATACTCTGTATATTGCTTTTACAATCCATTATTTTGATACAAATCTAAATGTTTTTCAGCAGGATAGTGACTGACTCGATAGACGAAATAGGATAAGTGAAAATCTGTTTTTTGTGCCCTAAATATTGGTTAGTAAGATTTGCTAGATTTAGTCAAAAAAACCCCTGAGATAGGGGATAGATTTATGCCTACGCGGACTTCATCTTTGTCTCGTGTAACAAAAGAAAAGCAGGGCTTTAATGTGAAAAGCTTCTGTATGGGGAGCTCTTTACATTCAAAACTACGTGCTTAGCTGGTCTTGAGTAATGTTTAGAACAACACATAAAAAAGAATCTCCAAAGTTGGAGATTCTTTTAGATTAAAGTCTACGCGGACTTCGTCCTTGTCTTACGTAAAAAAGAAAAGCAGTGCTTTCTTTTTTACTCAGGCTTCAGCCCTTCGGCTTTTTCTAGGGATGCATCATTGTTAAAGAACTTTTCACGCTGTTCTTCAAGAAACTTTTTCGCATCTGCTTCAAACACGTTCAAACGCTTTTCATTAATTAGCGTAGTCTGGTGTTTTAGCCATTCTTGCCAAGCCTGTTTAGACACGGTGTCAAACAATTCCTGACCCTTTGGCCCCGGGAATGGAGCAAAGTCTAAACCTTCCATGTCCGCCTGATACTTACGGCAAAAAACTTGTCGAGACATATCCATACTCCAAAATTATGCGTAAAGTTGTTCCAAACGCGCATGTGCACGCTCAATGGCTGCTTTCACTTGAGCAGGCGCGGTGCCACCAATGTGATTACGGGCATTCACCGAAGCTTCAAGAGTTAGGGCTTTTTCAAATACGTCTTCTTGAATAAGGTCAGAGAACTGTTGCAGTTGTTCGAGTGTCAATTCAGACAGGTCTTTAGATTCTTGTACACCGAGTGCAACCGCTTTACCTACAATCTCGTGCGCATCACGGAATGCAACGCCGTTTTTCACCAGGTAATCAGCTAGGTCAGTCGCAGTTGAGAAACCACGCAGCGCTGCTTCGCGCATTTCAGCAATGTTTGGAACCAGTGCAGGAATCATGTCAGCAAATGCCATGAGTGAACCACGAACTGTATCGATCGCATCGAACAATGGCTCTTTATCTTCCTGATTGTCTTTGTTATAGGCTAGAGGCTGGCCTTTCATTAAAGTCAGCAGGCTCATCAAATCGCCATAGACACGGCCGGTTTTACCACGTACCAGTTCAGGCACATCCGGATTTTTCTTCTGCGGCATGATTGAAGAGCCAGTACAGAAGCGATCTGGAATATTCACGAATTTGAACTGTGCAGATGTCCATAGAATCAGTTCTTCAGACATACGTGATAAATGCATCATAATTAAAGATGCAGCGGCATTAAATTCAATCGCAAAGTCACGATCCGATACTGCATCCAGCGAGTTTTCAGCAACAGCTTCAAAACCTAGCAGTTCAGCAGTATAAGCACGGTCGATTGGATAAGTAGTACCTGCAAGTGCAGCAGAACCAAGCGGCATACGGTTGACACGCTTACGGCAATCAATCAGACGTTCTGAATCGCGTACCAGCATTTCAAACCAAGCCATTAGATGATGACCAAAAGTCACTGGCTGAGCGGTTTGCAAGTGGGTGAAGCCTGGCATGATGGTGTCGGTGTTTTTAGCCGCTAAGCTTAAAATACCTTTTTGTAATTTTTTCAGTAATTCCAGGATGCTATCGATTTCATCGCGTACATAAAGACGGATATCTGTAGCCACCTGGTCATTACGGCTACGACCGGTATGCAGTTTCTTGCCAGTAATGCCGATACGTTGAGTCAGGCGTGACTCAATGTTCATGTGGACATCTTCTAAATCAATGCGCCATTCAAAGTTGCCTGCTTCAATATCGGCTTGAATCGCTGTCAGACCTTCAATAATGTCATCGCGTTCTTGCGTGGTCAGTACGCCCACTTTTGCCAGCATGGTTGCATGGGCAATCGAGCCTGCAATATCTTGTTTATAAAAACGTTGGTCAAATTGAACAGATGCTGTAAATTCAGCAACAAAAGCATCAGTCGCTTCAGAGAAACGACCGCCCCACATACCCGAAGTCTGGGCGTGTGATGGATTAGAGGAATTAGAAGATGTGGTCATGTCGGCTCAATCAGATTAAAAGCAGTAGAACGAAAAAGAGTATAACAAATTCAAAGCCCATTGCCGAAGTCACATCTGCTCAATCTTTTACATCGATAAACGAACAGACGCAAAATTCCTATTTTTTTAGCCAGATCGGCAATCTACGCTATTTGCTGGAACTGTTTGCTGGCGGCAATATTCTGGCCATGATTCTGGCGCTTGCAGAAGCGCAATCCTGGCAGGCATTAAATGGGATACACCTGCTGCAATATATGCTGTATATCAACTGGGTACTGTTATGTTTTGCAGCACTGGTCGAGCTGTTCCATCAAGCCTTTCAACGTATGGGAATCAAACTGGCTTTGATTTCTGGATTTCTGCTGTTACAGGCAATTGTACTGCTCACTACGGTGAACCTGAATATCTTGATATATTTTGGACAGAATTTTAATTTTCAGGATTTAAACCTGGCGATTGCGCTGGATCAGGTTGGACTCCATTTAAGTCTGGGAATTTTACTGGGAACCTTCTGTTTTCGTTATCTTTACTTGCGTGAACAATGGGAGCAGCAGCAGCATAGCGAGCTGAATGCTAGAATTCAGGCCATGCAGGCACGGATTCAGCCGCATTTCCTGTTTAACAGCATGAATAGTGTGATCAGCCTGATCAGTATCGATCCGGATAAAGCCGAGCACATGCTGTTGAATTTGTCACGGTTATTTCGTGCCAGTTTTCAGGAATTAAAACTGGTCAACCTGCAGGAGGAAATTGATCTGTGCCAGCGCTATCTGGAGATTGAGCAGATCCGTCTAGGTGAGCGTTTGCAGGTGGAATGGAAGTTAGAAAACAAAGACTTATACTCACAAGTTCAAATTCCATTATTAACTTTACAACCCTTGTTAGAAAATAGTATTTTCCATGGAGTTGAAAAAATTCTCACAAAGAGTACCATAAGCATATTGGTTGAAATATTGCAAAATCAAATTAATATCATCATAACCAACCCTTATGCACAGGATAATAAAATTTTAAAAAAGGGACATGGTATTGCAATAGAAAATGTTAGACAGCGTCTGCAAGCTTATTATGGACCCAGTGTGACTTTTCAAACCTTTGCCGGCGAAGGGATGTTTACGACGGTAGTGCGATATCAATATAAATAAAAATAAATCAAAGAAATCGCAGTTAGCTTTATCATTCATCTGATGATGTTAACTGGGTAAGGAGGAGAAATGGACATCCTGATTTGTGATGATGAGCCTTTGGCCGTCGAGCGTTTATCACGTTTGGTCTCTCAACTGGGGCATGATGTGGTGGCGACAGCAAGCCATGGCCGTCAAGCGATTGATCTGGCTCACCAATACGAACCCGATGTCATCCTATTAGATATTCAAATGCCTGAAATGAATGGACTGGCTTGTGCGCAACATTTGCGTCAACTGGATCCAATGCCGGCCATTGTCTTTTGTACGGCCTATGACCAACATGCGCTGGATGCATTTAAATCAAATGCCGAAGGCTACTTGCTTAAACCGGTGATGCAACAGGAATTGGCACAGGTTTTAGAGCACTTAACTAAACTTACCCAAGCTCAAATGAGCCAACTAAAACAAAAAGAAAATATGGACGAAATCAATATCAGCCGCCAGCAGATCGCGGCAAAAACCTATCGTGGTGTCGAATTGGTGCCAGTTGAAAATATCTATTATTTTCTGGCGGATCAGAAATATGTCACTGTGCGTCATAAAAACGGCAGTGTATTGATTGATGAAACCTTAAAGGAGTTAGAGCAGGAGTTTGGGAACCAGTTTATCCGGATTCATCGTAATGCCTTGATCTCGGTGCATTATCTGGATGGTCTGGAAGTGGTGAGTTCTGGTCAGTATCAGGTGCGTTGTCGTGAGCTGGACGATCGTTTGGCGGTTAGTCGGCGACATTTACCGTTTTTACGAGATCGGATTCAAAAGCTTTAGCAGGGGATGAATGAGAGCATTGAGTTGAAACTTGTATAAATTCACTTGCATTTTCAAGTGAGCAGGTTAAGTTTAGACTATTGTTCTCATTTACTGTTATTGAAATTTATGAAGACCCTAAAAATTGCAACTCGACAAAGTCCACTTGCGCTTTGGCAAGCGGAACACATCCGCGCGCGCCTACAAGATTTGCACGCTGGTTTGCAGGTCGAGTTAGTCACTTTTGTTACACAGGGCGATAAAATTCTAGATACACCACTGGCTAAAATTGGTGGAAAAGGACTGTTTGTAAAAGAATTAGAAGCCGCTTTACTGGATGGTCGTGCAGATCTGGCTGTGCATTCCATGAAAGATGTCCCGATGGCCTTGCCCGAAGGTCTGAGTCTGGCAGTGATCTGTGAACGTGAAGATCCCTTAGATGCCTTTGTGTCGAATACCTACACTAGTTTTGAAGAATTGCCACAAGGCGCCAAAGTCGGAACCTCAAGCTTGCGCCGTAAAACCCAGATTTTAAAACAGCGTCCAGATCTGGACATTATCGATTTACGCGGTAATGTCGGCACACGTTTATCTAAACTGGATGCAGGCCAGTATGATGCGATTATTCTGGCCAGTGCCGGTTTAAAACGCTTGGGTCTGGCAGAACGTATTCGTCATACTCTGACGCCTGAAGTCAGTCTGCCGGCCGTGGGTCAAGGGGCATTGGGACTGGAATGCCGTACTCATGATCAGACGGTGCTGGACTTGATTCAGCCACTCCTGCATGCGGATACAGATGCGTGTGTACGTGCCGAACGTGCCTTTAATGCCTATCTAGAAGGCGGATGTCAGGTGCCGATTGCTGGTTATGCCACGCTCAAAGAGGGTGTGATTTCAATCGAAGGTCGTGTGGGCAGTGTCGATGGAACAGTTTTGCTCCGGGCACAGCATACTGGCAAAATGGCAGCTGCGGAGCAATTGGGTGTAGAGCTGGCAAAAGACCTGCTTGATCAAGGTGCTGGCGAGTTGCTGAAAGCACTCTATTCACACTGATGTTATTGATTAATACTCGCCCCAGTGATCGTGCTGCAGGCTTGACTCAACAGTTACAGGCAGCACAGGTGTCTGTTCTGGAATTGCCCTTGCTCGAACTGCATGCCATGCCTTATTCCGATGAGCTGTCGATTTTGTATCAGCAGCTGGAGCAGGCACAGATTATTGTGGTGGTCAGTCCGACGGCCGCTCAGATTGGCATGCAATATTTACAACAGGCGGGTATTAAGCTCTCGGCCTTGGCGCAGGTGCATTGGGTGTCAGTGGGAAAAGCCACTGAACAGGCACTGGCGAGCTATGGCATTCATAGTCATGTGCCTGAGGTCGAAACTTCGGAAGGCATGCTGCAATTGCCTGTGTTGAAGCAACTGGCTTCTGGTTCAGGTGTGGCTTTCTGGCGCGGAGAAGGTGGTCGTCAATTTATGATGGATCATTTACGTGCCAGCAATATTAAAGTTTTAAACTTTATTTTGTACCGGCGGCAATGTCCTAAAACGACGGCAACGATTTTGGCAGAGAATTTGGCGCTGCTTAAGACACAGCAGCGTTTTGCAGTGCTAATCACCAGTGAGGCAAGTTGGTTAAACTGGCTGATACTCTTGCAGAGGAATGCGGAGTTTATACAGCAAGCCTGTTATTTGGTTTTGGGGCCACGTTTGGCCAATATTCTTGGGGAATATCAACAGCAGCATCAGGCAAGTTTTCAATTCGTAAAAATCGATGATTTAGACGCAAATACGATCTTGCAGAAAATGGGGCTGATATTAGGGAACGCATGAAGAAACTATTCATTGTATTGTTCATCTTAAGTTTGTCATGGCTGGTCAAGCTCAGCTACGACCTTCATGTTCTGAATACAGCACAGACTGAATTTAATCAAAGCATTAATCAGTTACAGCAGCAAAATGCCAATCTCAATGATCAGTTCGTGGCTTTAAAACGCCAGATTTCTGCTCAGCAGGAAAGTGCTAGGGCTACTTCAGCAAAAGCGCCAGTAAGTGAAGCGGTAGCTAATGAAACACAGAATGATATTGCCTTAGTACAGCAACATCTGGATCTGATCGAATTTGCACTGCAACAGCAACAATACGCCACTGCGATTGAGAAATTAAATCAGTTAGCCAATGAGCTGGATGATTATATTTTAGCGCCTGCCTTGGTCAGCAGTTTGCAGCAAGTGATTGCAAAAGATCAGGACATGCTGAAAAAATTCGTGAACAGTCGATTAGTGCAGCAAAATAAAGTAAAAGAGATCCTGGTGCAGATGGATGCTGAAATTGAAAAAGAAATTCAGACACCACATCGTCAGCGTCCAGAAACTCAACGCTCTTTCTGGCAGCGCTGGATTCAGGTTGAATCCGCAGATCAGCCAAGCACAGTCTTGATGCAACGGCATCTGGTACTGAAAGAGGCCCAGTTGCGCTTGCTCATCGCACAAAATACCTTGCAAAAAGACCAATCTGTCGCTTTTCAGCAAGCACTGAATGCCGTGATTGAAGTTTTGGGACAATTGCCGGATGCGCAGAGCCAAAAATGGATTCAGCAATTGAATCAAATCAAGGCTACCCCGATTACTCCGATTCCATTATTAAACACACGCACCCTAGTGGGCTAATTGCTTATGAAACAGATTCTGCTGGCCTATTTATTTGTCTGCTTACTTGGCATTGCGGGGCTGAGTATCTTGAGTTATGGACATGGGGCTGGCTATGTCTATCTGTATTGGCGCGAGTGGCAGTTACAAACCACCCTCTGGTTTTTGGCCGCATCCTTGGTCAGTGTAAGTTTTCTGATGCATTGCATCTGGTATGCGATCAAGCAGTATCGCAGCCGTGAACAGCGTAAAACTGAAACAGTCTTTAGTTTTTTCCGCTTGCACCCTTATGAACAATTGGCAGTCATCTGGTTATTAAACGCTGCTCAGGATCAGCGGGATTTTATTCAGCAGTCTTTCACCAAGTCGGGTTTACTCAAGCATATTATTGATGCACGTTTATCTTGGGGACAACAGCAATATACCCATGCATTAACTGCTTTAAACCAATCCAATCCCATGGCATTTGAATTGGCAGAATTGCAACGGATTGAAATTTATTTATCACAACAGCAAGGTGAACAAGCACTTACCCATTTGGAGTTTTTAAATCAGCATGAATTATCACCTTGGTTAATACAGGTTAAAACCGCCTATGAGCAGCGTCTTGTTGCATTATGGGGGGTATTTGCCATGCAATTTCCTTGGTTATATTTACGTTCGACCCAATATGGGCATTTAAACCAAGAAGTAAAAAAAACATGGCTGGAACAATTATTATTGGCCTATGAGCAAGCCACACAGGACGATTTATTTTATTTACAGCAACGTTATTTAGATTTAAAACCTCAGATATTTGATCGTGACTATTCGGTCAAATTACTATGGTTGAAATTATTATTTAGAATGCCTGAAATGAGTGCCGAGCATGAATTGCTCGCGATCCATTTAATGGAACAGCAGTTTAATCAGGATGTCTTTTATTTGTGGTTCCAGCAACAGTTATTAAGGCAAAATCCGGATTATGATGCGATTGCACAACAGATTTCGCACTGGGAAGCCAAGTATCCGGCATTGCCGATTTTAAGCTTTGCGAAATGGCATGTGTTGCAAGCCACAGGCTATACAGATCAAGCCCAGCAACTACTTGACTTGTATCCGGATGATATTCGTATGAGTTATTTAAGAATTAAAGCTGCCTTACAAGATCGGGAGGACTTGCTACAGCAGTTAAATGCAGTATTTGAATCGAATGTAAACTTTATAGAAATTAAAACTTGAGAATAATGAGGTCAGAATTAAAACAATATCCAGTAATTTATGAACAAACAGTCGCATGGGGTGATATGGATGCCTTCGGACATGTCAATAATGCCATGTATTACCGTTATGTCGAAAGTGCACGTCTGGCTTATCTAGTGATATTAGATTTACGTAATGAACCGGTATTTACGGTAGTGTCTTCAAATCAGTGCCGTTATTTAAAACCTGTGGTTTTTCCTGATCATTTAAAAGTGGCAGCACGTATTGAAGAAATTCGAAATAGTGCAGTTAGAATGCAATATCTATTATGGAGTGAAAAACAGCAAAGTATTGTGGCTACTTCAGAAGCAGTTATTGTCTGTGTGGATAAAAAGACCATGCAGAAAACAGAAATTCCGGAACATATTCGCGAAAAAATCAAAGCACTTGAATTAAGCGTTCAACATGAAATTTAAAAATGAATGAATCATTTTGATTTGTAATTTTTTTTAAACTTTATTGTTATTGGTCTAAGGTTTTATATTGAATGTTTTATTTAATATAAATATGATGGGGCTATTATTTAACAAAACGAATAATATTATTTTTCGGAGAGCATTATGCCAGATATTACGCATTTATCAGTAGAAGAGTTAAAACGTTTACAAGCAGAAGCAGAGTCACTGATTGCTTCAAAAAAAGATCAAGAGATTGAAGATGCTTATCAGCAAATTTTGGCAGTTGCCGAGAAAGTTGGTATGACAGTTGAACAGTTACTTGAATTTGGTGCGTCTAAACGTAAGAAATCATCACGTAAGTCGGTTGAGCCGCGTTACCGTAGCAAAAGCAATCCGGACGATACCTGGACTGGCCGTGGTAAACAACCGCGCTGGTTAGTGGCAGAATTGGAAAAAGGCGCAAAGCTGGACGATTTTCTGATCTAAGCCTCTATTTGATCTGGTCATTAGGCTGTCATACAGGCAGTCTAAGATGATTAAACCAAGCATACCTGCTTGGTTTTTTTATATCTATGAATTGGCGTTGGCAGAAAAGTGTGCATAATGTGTAAGTATAAGGGGAAAATTATAAATGGGGATTTGGACTTGAGCGATTGGTCGTGGTGGGGATGAGCAGTAAACCGAAAACTTTAAGATGGTTGATCCTTGCTCTTGTTGCATTTTTTATTTTTGTCGTATTACAAGTGCCAGCGGCCTGGTTAATTTCAAAATTTTATAAAAATAACCAGACTTTGCATAATGTAAACGGAAATATCTGGCAGGGAAGTGCGGACTGGAAAAAAGGCAATCTTCGGGGCAGTCTGAACTGGAAGGTACGGCCGCTGGATTTGCTGTTGCTGCGAGTTGGAGCACATGTAGATTTGCATAGTGGCAATACCCAGCTTTCCGGGATCATGGCTTATGGTCTAAATAAGTCTTTGATTGTCAAAAATCTTGAAGGGCAGGTCGCGCCTGAAACCTTAAAAAAAGTTGCAGACTGGCAATGGCCGAGTACTCCGATTCAGTTTAAAGATCTGGATTTTAAATATAAAAAAGATCAGGGTTTCAGTCAGGTGGCTGGGCAAATGCAATGGGCGGGTGGTGAGCTGATTTATACCTTTGCTCAGCGTCAGGAACGCATGAATGTACCCGCCATGACTGGACAACTCGCAGATGAAAGCGGACAGCTGTTAGTTGATGTTCGGGATAGTCGCGATCAACGTATGCTGAATATCAAGCTTGATCCGAGTCTGACGCTGGATATCCAGCTCACCCAGCGCTTTTTAATGAATGCACCTTCTTATGAAGGTAAAGCCGGATTAGATACCTATGTGATCAGTACCCGCCAACCCTTAATGGGAGGCTTGAACTGATGGCAGTTTCTCTGAATGATTTAAAAAATATTGAACTGAAACAGATCGATCGTGCTGCACCTGTGGTTTTGTTACTGCTCATTCTGTATCTATGCTGGAAGCTGGCGGCTTTGTTCTGGTTGCTGATAGCTCCACCCCAAGCCATGCAGCTGGATCGGGTAGAACTGGGTTCGCAACAGGCACAAATTCCGAATATCGGTGCATTTTCACTGTTTCAGGAAGTTGGGCAGTCTGTGGGTGCTATTGAAACTACCAATATCATTTTACAAGGGGTGGTGGTTGCCAGTCCAAGTTATAACTCTTCTGCGGTACTGAAAATTAATGATCAGGTCGATCGTTACCGTGTCGGGGAAATGCTGGCCAATAGCGGTTTTGAGTTGGCTGAGGTGTATTGGGATCGGGTTATTCTGCGTCGATCCACAGGTGCTACTCAGGAAGTCTTATTTAAAGGTCTGGAAAATGGCTTGAATCAACCGATTGTGCCGGAAACATCAGCATCTTCAAGTTCAATACCTGCTATGCCTTCTAATAGTGGTATGCCTGAGCAGCCTTCGCCACAGAATGAAATTGGTCGGGCCATCCAGCAGATGCAGGAAAACAAGGACCAGTATTTACAGAATATGGGGGTGAGTGCAGCAGATGGTAGTTATGAAGTAACTTCACGGACGCCGGCTGCATTGCGTAATCGCCTGGGTTTAAGACCGGGCGACCGGATTTTGTCTTTAAATGGCCAGACGCTGAGCCAGGGACAGACCGAAGCACAATTACTGGAACAGGCCCGACGTGAAGGTCAGGTCAAACTCGAAATAAAACGTGGTGATCAGGTGATGACCATACAACAAGATTTGAAGTGATGTGTCATCACGCATAGGGTTAGGAAACACGAAAGTTTATGGCTTTATTTAATAATAATCGATCAGCATGGGCATTCTGTGTGGCCGCACCGTTAATGGCCATGGTCAGTACGGCGAGTTATGCACAAACCTGGAAAATTAACCTTCGAGATGCTGACTTAACTGCATTCATTAATGAAGTGGCCGATATTACCGGCAAAAACTTTGCAGTCGATCCGCGGGTACGTGGCAACGTAACAGTCATTTCCAATAAAGCCCTGAATAAAAATGAAGTCTATGACCTGTTTTTAGGCGTACTGAATGTCAACGGTGTGGTGGCAATTCCTTCGGGTAATACCATCAAGCTGGTTCCGGACAGCAATGTCAAAAGCTCAGGCATTCCCTATGATGCCAGAAGCCGCGCCAGTGGTGACCAGATTGTGACACGGGTGTTGTGGCTGGAAAATACCAATCCGAATGACCTGATTCCTGCATTACGTCCCTTGATGCCGCAGTTTGCACATCTGGCGGCGGTGCCGGGGACAAATGCTTTAATTGTGTCGGATCGTGCCAGTAATATTTACCAGTTGGAAACCATTATTCGCAATCTGGATGGTACCGGTCAAAATGATATTGAAGCGGTAAGCTTACAATCCAGTCAGGCCGAAGAAATGATTGGACTGATCGAGTCCATGACTGCCACCGGCGGTGCTAAAGACGTTCGCGGTTCACGGGTGCGGGTGATTGCAGATACCCGTACCAACCGGATTATCATCAAAGGTGATCCCACGACGCGCAAACGGGTGCGTCAAGTAATCGAAACCTTGGATGTACCGGCTGCGGATCGTTTGGGTGGATTAAAAGTTTTTCGTCTGAAATATGCCAGCGCTAAAAATCTTGCGGAAATCTTGCAGGGTTTGGTAAGCGGGCAGGCGGTGAACAGTAATTCAAATTCGAGTAGTACATCCTCGAACTCGTCTTCGCTCAGTTCTAGTAGCAATTTAAATAACAATAATACCAGCACAGGTTCAAGTAGCAACACCTCTTCAGGCATTCAGCTGAATAGCGGCATGAATAATGAGCAGGGCGGAATTACCAGCTTTAATAGCAATGGCGTCAGTATTATTGCCGATACCACACAAAATTCTCTGGTGGTGAAAGCAGATCCACAACTGATGCGGGAAATTGAATCGGCAATTGATCAGCTGGATATCCGTCGTCAACAGGTTTTGATTGAAGCCGCGATTATTGAAGTTGAAGGAACTGATGCGGATCAACTCGGTGTGCAATGGGCCTTGGGTGATATCAGCAGTGGGATTGGGCTGGTGAACTTCGATAATTTTGGGACTAGTCTGAAAAATATTGCGGCCGGTTATCTCACCGGTGGCGGTGCAGGTGCTGCAAGTGCCGTGGGTGCGGGTAGTTCACTGGTGCTCGGTGATTATCGTGAAGGGAGTGATGGTTCCCGTCGTCTGTATGGTGCGATGATTCAGGCACTCAAAGAAACCACTAAATCCAACCTGTTGTCTACGCCGTCGATTGTGACCATGGACAATGAAGAAGCCTATATTGTGGTGGGTGAAAACGTACCCTTTGTCACAGGCTCAGTGTCTACAGGCGCTGCTGGAGTTGCTAATCCCTATACCACCATTGAACGTAAGGATGTCGGGGTCACTTTAAAGGTGGTTCCACATATTGGCGAAGATGGTACCGTACGCCTGGAAGTGGAACAGGAAGTTTCTGATGTCAAAGCCAGTAAAGGGCAGGCGCAGGATCTGGTTACCAGCAAGCGAGCGATCAAAACCTCAATTCTGGCCGAACATGGACAAACCATTGTGCTTGGTGGTCTGATTTCGGATAACACCAGTTATGGACGCCAAGCAGTGCCGGGTCTGGGTGCGATTCCAGGCTTGGGACGTTTATTCCGTTCTGAAGGTAAATCCAATCAGAAGCGTAACCTGCTGATTTTTATCCATCCAACCATTGTAGGCGATAAAAATGCAGTGCGTAAACTGACCCAACAACGCTATAGTCAGCTATATAGTCTGCAACTCGCACTCGATTCGGACGGGAACTTTGCCAAGCTGCCAGAAAGTGTTGAAGATGTGTATCAACAGCGAATTCCAGTATCCAGAACGCCATTGCAAAACTCGACTTATCAAACTGTGCCGACCGCACCCGTTCAGGCACAGCCAGCCAATGTAGTTGTTAAGCCGGTAGCGATAGAACCAGTGATTCAGCGACAAGTGGTAGAACCCGTCCAACAGGTAGAAAAAAGTAAAAATACCGTTACAACAACCACACTTAGACCCAAAAGCTAAGTCATTCGCATTTGCAGACAGCATGTTATGATAATGTCAAAGAGAACAGAGAAGTAACTTTCATGACTTGGAAAATACACGCGATTACAGGCGACTTAACAGGACAGGAAATTAGCATTGACCGTGACATGCTGGTGGGGCGTCATCAGGCGGCAGATATCGTGTTACAGGCTGCGGAAATCTCCCGTAAACATGCGGCATTTTTACTAAAGGATGATGCGCTCTGGGTGCAGGATTTGGGTTCATCGAATGGCACTTTCGTCAATGATGTGCAGATTGCGCAAGAAACCTTATTAAAGCAGGATGACATTGTTCAGTTTGCCAGCTTGAAATTTTCAGTAATGGCGCCTGCGGCTGCAGTAGAGGTTCCAGCAGAAATTGAAGCAACGGCAGAAAAAGTCGTGGAACAGGTCGAAGTCGCTGAGCCTACACCTGCACAGCAAATGAATGATCAGGGAATGCCGGAACTGAAACATCGTGATGCTACGGTACAATTAACCCGTGATGGCATGCCAACCAATGTCGGTATTCCAAAACCGGCACCTATTCCGGAAGGCGTGGACATTAATGCGGTAAAACCAGAGCCTACCCCAATTCCGGTTGAGCAGCCTGTATCACGTGTAAAACAGGAAAAAGAAACCCAGAAAAATGTATCTGTAGGTTTGATTTCAGTGATTGTGCTGATTATTTTGGCAATTATGGCGTGGTTGTTGTTCAAATAAGCTGATGATTGGTTACAATCAAGGCATGCATAGCGCATGCCTTTTTTGTGGCTGCGCACATTATAAAAGAGGGTCGGGATGTCTATTGCACAATTAGAAAAGCGTGAACTGATCTTGTTTGATCTGGATGGTACCTTGGTGGATTCAGCACATGATCTGTATCGCGCCATGAATATGAGCCTGAATGTGCTGCAATTGCCTCTGGTGACTGAAGAGCAGGTACGGACCTGGGTAGGTAAGGGCACGTCGATATTCTGTGAAAGTGTACTCCAGCATCTGGTGGGTGAAGTCACACCGGCACAGCATCAGGAACTCTTAACGACTTTTCTGGATATCTATAATGTCGATCCCTGCGTCGATACCGTTCCTTTTCCGGGAATCCTGAAATTTCTGGACTGGGCTAAAGCCCAAGGTAAAACCCTGATTTGTGTGACCAATAAGCCTGAACTTCCTGCCCGCAGCATTTTAGATACCTTGGATATGGCTCATTATTTTGCCGATACCATTGGTGGCGACCGTTTTACTGAACGTAAGCCGCACCCACGCCAGTTGTTGCACTGTGTCGAACATTATAAGGTGAGCAAAGAACAGGTCTTGCTCATTGGCGATTCTTCCAATGATGTTGAAGCCGCACGCCGCGCCGGGATTGATTGTGTTGTGGTCAGCTATGGCTATAATCATGGTGAAAATATTGCAGATTGTCAGCCGCAGCAGATTGTGGATGATCTTAGAGAATTACTTGCCTAATACGCGTACTAAGGAAAGAAAATGAATAGTTGTAAGGTTTTTCGATGGCGTCGCTCAGTTCAATTCTATTTACATACTGAGTAACCCTAATTTAAAGAGAAAAACCGCATGACCACTCAAGCACAATTCCAGCAACTTGCTGCACAAGGCTATAATCTCATTCCTGTTTATCGTCAGCGTCTGGCAGATACCGATACACCACTTTCTATTTTTGCACGCCTTAAACAGCATCAGCAGGCTTATTTATTTGAATCCGTAGAAGGCGGAGAGAACTGGGCACGCTATTCGATTATTGGACTAGGTGAATCTACCGTATTTTCCTGCAATGCGGGCGAACTGACGGTACAGCATGCAGATGGTTCAATTGAAAAGCAGCACTGTGCTGACCCATTTCAATATATTCGAGACTTTCAGGCGCAATTTAAGGTGCCAACTCAAGCAGAATTGCCGGACTTGCCGAGTTTTACAGGCGGGTTGGTGGGCTACTTTGGTTATGACGCTGTGCGTTATATTGAACCGAAATTAAAAAATGTGCCTGAAGCGGATCCGGTTGGATTACCCGATATCTGGATGATGCTGTCTAAAACCGTCATTGTGTTTGATAATTTAAAAGATACCTTGTTCCTGATCGTACATGCTGATGCCACTGCTCCGGGTTCTTATGAAAAAGCACATGAACAATTAAATGAATTAGAAAATATTCTGGCCACGCCAATCAGCCTTAAAGCTGAAAAACATACGCCGCCACATTTCGAGTCCCTCACCGGACATGACAACTTCATTGCCTCGGTAGAAAAAGTCAAAGAGTATATTCGTGCTGGCGATGTAATGCAGGTCGTACCCGGGCACCGTATGGTGTCTGACTTCGATGGGGATCCTCTACAGGTGTATCGTGCGCTGCGTCATCTCAATCCATCGCCGTATTTGTTCCTGGTGCAAGGGCAGACCTTGGGAAACAACACGCCATTCCATATTGTCGGTTCTTCTCCTGAAATTCTGTCCCGTCTGGAAAATGGTATTGCCACCGTACGACCGCTTGCGGGAACACGCCCACGCGGTAAAACCAAAGAAGAGGATCTGGCGCTTGAGGAAGACCTATTATCCGATGAAAAAGAAATTGCCGAACATGTCATGCTGATTGACTTGGGACGTAATGATGTAGGGCGTATCGCAAAAATTGGCAAAGTGCAGGTGACTGATCAAATGGTGATCGAACGTTATTCGCATGTGATGCATATTGTCTCCAATGTGCAGGGTGAAGTGCGTGATGATGTCGATGCTCTGGATGTTTTTAAAGCAACTTTCCCTGCTGGTACACTTTCAGGTGCGCCAAAAATCCGTGCCATGGAAATTATTGACGAAGTTGAGCCGGTAAAACGTGGAATTTTTGGTGGTGCTGTTGGTTATTTAGGCTGGCATGGCGAAATGGACATGTCGATTGCGATTCGTACCTGTGTCATTCGCGAAAATAAGGTCTATGTGCAGGCCGGAGCAGGGCTAGTTGCCGACTCAAATCCTGAATCTGAGTGGAATGAAACCCAAATAAAAGCTCGCGCAGTGATCAAAGCGGTTGAATTATCATCAAATGGTTTGATTTTATGAGTTTTTGACGTTTTTTTTAAAAAAAACACTTGCAAGGATTCTGAGTTTTGCTAAACTGCACACCGTTCCGATACGAAACGTACGAAACACTAAGAAACGCCGGCATAGCTCAGTTGGTAGAGCAACTGACTTGTAATCAGTAGGTCCACAGTTCGAATCCGTGTGCCGGCACCATCTTAGAAGTTTGGTAGTGTGAAGTAAAGAACAGCACTGATGTAAGTGTAAAAAATGGTGAGGTTCCCGAGCGGTCAAAGGGGGCGGACTGTAACTCCGCTACGAAAGTTTCGAAGGTTCGAATCCTTCCCTCACCACCAATTTTAAGACTTCAATAAGTGGTTTGTACCAACATCGTGCGGGAGTAGCTCAGTTGGTAGAGCGGTAGCCTTCCAAGCTACATGTCGCGAGTTCGACCCTCGTCTCCCGCTCCATTGAAGTACTAATATTTGCTCTTATAGCTCAGTGGTAGAGCACTCCCTTGGTAAGGGAGAGGTCTCGAGTTCAAATCTCGATAAGAGCTCCAGATTACAGTTTAGCAACTTTGTTGCAAAGAAATTCCAAAAGCAGGCTATTTAGTCTGCTTTTCAAGTATTTGGTGTTTGGTTTTTTTAAACGATATGTCGGAGCTGGGTTTTACTCAGAATTGTGTTCGACGTAAACGAGGAAGATTAACATGGCTAAGGCTAAGTTTGAACGTAATAAGCCACACGTTAACGTGGGCACAATCGGTCACGTTGACCATGGTAAAACAACTTTAACAGCTGCAATTGCAACTGTATGTGCGAAGAAATTCGGTGGC
>NZ_VOYO01000028.1:0-29736 GCF_013420255.1 Acinetobacter sp. YH01021 | reverse complement strand
CAATCTCAACTAAGTTACTGTTTTATCAGAAGTTTTAATCTTCATCACCGCCGATGGATGTGCATTCTACAGGATTCCCAACCCAATACAACCCCTATTTTTAAATAATTCAGCAAAATCATCACGATTGTTTATTTATTCTACAAAAAATACAGGTTTTTCTATTTTTCACTCAAAATTTATTCAATTATTGATGTTTTAAAGTAGTTTATTTACTTATCAATGGGTATTTCTAGTTAATTTAATTGCTATATCTATCTAAAAATTTTTTATTGTCTTTATTTCAGATCAAACACAACAGATGAGTTAATAAAATAGATTTACTATGGAATCCCTTACCCATTTTAAAAATATAATCCTCATCCATCCATTAAAATTCCACTCAACAAGATAATCACTCTATAGATAAACTCTGGTTAAATTGTTGAATGATTAAAATTAAGAGTGAAGCAATGCGAGAAGAAAGCAATCTTCAATGCACAGTTTTATTAGATGAAAAATAATTTAATAGGAATTCGAGCATTCATCATGATAGCCACCGATAACAATTGTATATTTTTTATTCACATTGAATTTCAGGCATAAAAAAACCGCTTAACGCGGTATCTTTTATCTCGAACATCTTGAAGGAGATGGTCGGAGCAGTAGGATTCGAACCTACGACCCCCTGGTCCCAAACCAGGTGCACTACCAGGCTGTGCTATGCTCCGATTTCAACTTTAAAAGTTGGGGTGAATGACGGGATTCGAACCCGCGACAACTGGAATCACAATCCAGGGCTCTACCAACTGAGCTACATCCACCATCATTTTGATTCTTAACATCAAG
This sequence comes from Acinetobacter sp. YH01021, assembly GCF_013420255.1. Classification (GTDB taxonomy): domain Bacteria; phylum Pseudomonadota; class Gammaproteobacteria; order Pseudomonadales; family Moraxellaceae; genus Acinetobacter. The sequence goes on along the minus strand of NZ_VOYO01000028.1, from coordinate 28,908 downwards.
CGACCAAATGGCGCGCCTGACAGGATTCGAACCTGTGACCATCCGCTTAGAAGGCGGATGCTCTATCCAACTGAGCTACAAGCGCGTTACTGATGCAAACATCATTTGCCTTGAAGAATTGGTCGGAGCAGTAGGATTCGAACCTACGACCCCCTGGTCCCAAACCAGGTGCACTACCAGGCTGTGCTATGCTCCGATTCATCTCAGCTTTCGTATCGAACATCGTTCGGTACGGTGTGCATTCTAGGCGCGACGCCCGGAGACGTCAACACCTATATTTAAAAAAAACCGAAAAAACGCTTCAAGCGTTTATTTATCAATCGCTTCAGACATTTTTTATACAAATTTTAACGTTTTAGTCCGGCACTAAAGTTCAGCATGCGATCTAGAGGTAGTTTAGCTCGTTCAGCAAGTACCGGCTCGACATGCACTTCCTGATCTTTATGCTGTAACACATGCAAGATACCATCCAGCTCGTTCATGGCCATCCAAGGACAATGCGCACAAGAACGACAAGTTGCCCCCTCTCCTGCGGTTGGTGCTTCAATCAGAATTTTATCCGGCACTGCCTGCTGCATTTTATAAAAAATACCGCGATCAGTAGCTACGATTAAACGCTGATTTGGCAAAGTTTGTGCTGCTTTAATTAATTGTGAGGTACTACCCACCGCATCGGCAATCTCGACCACAGACATCGGTGATTCGGGATGTACCAGAACTGCCGCATCTGGATAGAGCTCTTTCATATTGGCAATACCGCGTGAACGGAATTCTTCATGCACGATACAGGCGCCATCCCAGAGCAACATCTCTGCACCGGTTTTTTTCTGGATATAATGACCCAGATGCTGATCTGGTGCCCAGATGATTTTTTCGCCCAGACTGTCCAGATGTTCGATAATTTCCACTGCACAACTTGAAGTGACGACCCAATCAGCTCGGGCTTTCACGGCCGCTGACGTGTTGGCATAAACCACCACGGTATGATCCGGGTGCGCATCGCAAAAAGCGGTAAACTCATCGACAGGACAACCTAAGTCCAGTGAACAGGTCGCTTCCAAAGTTGGCATCAGCACGGTTTTATTGGGTGAAAGAATTTTAGAGGTTTCGCCCATAAATTTCACACCAGCTACCACAAGCGTTGAAGCTGGATGATCGCGACCAAAACGCGCCATTTCCAGTGAATCGGAAACACAGCCCCCCGTCAGTTCAGCCAGTTCTTGCACTTCAGGATCACAATAATAATGCGCCACCAAAACAGCATCCTGTTTTTCCAGCTCTGCCTTGATCTGTGCAAATTTGTCCAATTTTTCCTGCTGGCTCATTTGATGTTCTTGTGGAACACCTAAACGATCTAAATGCGCCTGCACAATCGATTTAGCTTCATTGGCTATTAATTTGGTCGCATCATTCATAACAACTCTTACTCTACCCTCATGGTTCACTATTCAATGAACCTTTCACCCTACATCCCGGTCATCTCTGGCGAAATGCTATTTTTGACCAGTCATTAAAAATCATTAAGTATAAAAAAAGCCCCACAACGGAGGCTTTATAAACAATCTGAATTATGAGCGATAATCTGCATTGATTTTTACGTAGTCATACGACAGGTCACAGGTATAAACCGTATCTTTTGCCTGACCTCGTCCAAGATCAACACGAATCGTCATTTCAGCCTGGGCCATCACACGTGCACCGGCTGCTTCAGTATAGTCTGCTGCCGCACCACCATCTTTGCAGATTTGTACATCATCTAACCAAACCTGAATTTTTGCAACGTCTAAATTCGGTACACCGGCATAACCAATCGCTGCCAGAATACGGCCCCAGTTTGGATCAGAAGCAAAGATCGCGGTTTTGACCAGCGGTGAATGCGCAATGCTATAGGCAATATCGCAGCACTCTTGAATATTGCCACCACCTTCTACAGTCACGGTAATGAATTTAGTCGCACCTTCACCATCACGTACAATCAATTGCGCAAGGCGTTTCATGGTACGTGTCAATACGTCTAGCACCACTGCATAACGCGGATCTCCAGTCGAAGTGATATCAGCCCCACCGGCCTGACCTGTAGCAATAAAGATACATGAGTCATTGGTTGAGGTATCGCCATCAATGGTAATACGGTTAAACGATACATTGACAGTTTCAGTTAATAACTGTTGAACCAGTTCACGGCTGATCGGCGCATCTGTCGCAACATAACCCAACATGGTCGCCATATTCGGGCGAATCATGCCAGCACCTTTGGAAATACCCGTCATGGTATAAGTCACACCATCCAGCTCGAACTGTTCTGATGCACCTTTCGGGGTGGTATCTGTGGTCATGATTCCAGTCGCTGCATCGCCCCAGGCATCATCACGCAATGAATCCAGCGCAGGCTGTAAACCTGTAAGCAAACGCTCCATTGGAAGCTGCTCACCAATCACACCAGTCGAGAATGGCAACACTTCAGCAGCCTGTACGCCTGCAAGTTCAGCTAACTTGGCACAGGTGGCTTCTGCATTTGCCATGCCTGTAGGACCTGTTCCTGCATTGGCATTGCCGGTATTGATTACCAGGTAACGTGGATTTCCCGCTTGCAAATGTGCTTTGGATACATGCACAGGTGCTGCACAAAAGGCATTCTGGGTAAACACCCCAGCAACATTGGAGCCTGCAGCCAGTTCAAATATCACCAGGTCACGTCGGTTCTGATAGCGCACATAAGCTTCAGCCGAACCAATTTTAACCCCTTTCACCACATGCATCTGTGGCATAGATACGTCACCAACTGCCATTTTAAAGTCCAATATTGAAGTTTTAGAAAAATACAGCTTAGTTGATCTGCAACAAAAAATCGAGCCAAAGCCTGAGCCAGCCTGAGATTTGTTATGGGTTTTCACAATAAAAAATCAGTCATCAAGACTGGTTTCTACGTTTTTAAAATTAAGATATTTTTAATTTTGTGCAAGTTGTCCAGATTCGCTTAGTAAAGCCTGTTTCGCTTGTTGTTGACTTGCACTAGAAAGTGCAGGATTAGTAGCAACAATACGGTCTGCATTTGCCGCATTAGCAGCTGCAATCGCAGCGGTCTGCAACACAATCGGACGATTCTGATTGGCAAAGGTATAACGGATGCCGGTACGTGGGCTTGCCACAGTCACTTGTGCATCGGTACGTTGTACTTGAGCAGTAGTCGTACCCACCGCTTGCTGAACTTTATCAATTGTTGTGGTCGCTGCAGTTTGTGCAAAACTTAAGGCAGGCGTTGCCAAAGCGGCAATTATGAGCGTTTTTAATACTTTTTTCATTCAGGTTATTCCACTTTGAGGTGTTGAATGAGCCATTAAATAGCATTTAATTCCTAAGACTGCAAACAGTATTCAATTTCTGAAAAATCTTCATACATAAAAAAATCAGAGCCATGGGGCTCTGATTTTTAATAGCGTTTAGATCTTGCCATGACACTGTTTGTATTTCAGACCTGAACCACATGGACAAGGCGCATTACGACTTGCCGGTGCTTTAAAGACTGGTGCTACAGGATTCGCCTGAGCATTTTGCTCGGTCGTCACCTCATGTTCACCTGCCAGCAAGCCGTCAAACTCTTCATGAGATAACTGCAAACGCATTGCCTCAGCCTGTGCCTGCTGCTGTGCTTCCATTTCCGCCAGCTCTTCAGGTGTCGGTACGTGGATGCGTGACAGATCTGTCACGACATCGGACTTAATCGTACCCAGCATGTTTACAAACAGGTTATAAGCTTCTTTTTTATATTCCTGCTCTGGATTCTTTTGCGCATAACCACGTAAATGAATACCTTGACGCAAATAATCCATAGCCGCCAGATGCTCTTTCCAATGACGATCCAGAGAATTCAGCATAAAGTGACGTTCAAGCGAAGCTGCAGATTCTTCACCCATTTGTTCACGACGTGAACGGTAGCGGTTCAGTACTTCATCGGTAATGCGCACCACCAAAGCTTCTTCATCCAGACGACGGTCCTGTTCCAGCCATTGTCCGATAGGAAGATCCATCGAAAGATCTTCACGCAGCGCCAGTTCCAGACCTTCACTATCCCACTGGTCATGAATCGATTCAGGCGGAATATAGTTGGCGATTACACCCTGCATCACTTCACGGATCATTTCTTCAATATAATCCTGCAGTGAATTTTCTGCCAGAATGTCGTCACGCTGACTATAAATGATCTTACGCTGTTCGTTATTGACGTCATCGTATTTCAGCAAATTCTTACGAATATCGAAGTTACGTGCTTCCACTTTACGCTGCGCATTTTCAATCGAGCGAGACACCATTTTGTGCTCAATCGCTTCATCTTCCTGCAAGCCCATGGCACGCATCATGCCGACTACGCGATCACCGGCAAAAATACGCATCAAGTCATCTTCAAGTGACAGATAGAAACGCGATACACCCGGGTCACCTTGACGACCGGCACGACCACGCAGCTGGTTATCGATACGGCGTGATTCATGACGCTCGGAACCGATAATATGCAAACCGCCTGAATCCAGCACAGCCTGGTGATTAACATCCCATTCTGCTTTCAGACGCGTTTCATCTTCAGGAGTCGGGTTTTCAATTTTAGCCAGCAACGCCTTCCAGTTACCACCCAAGAGAATATCGGTACCACGACCGGCCATGTTGGTGGCAATCGTCACTGCACGCGGCGCACCGGCCTGCGCAATAATATCGGCTTCACGTTCGTGCTGTTTGGCATTCAGTACTTCATGCTGGATCCCTGCCGCTTTTAGCTTATCCGACAGAATCTCAGAAGCTTCAATGGTGGCTGTACCAATCAAAATTGGTGCGACACCAGCTTCATGCACACGCTGAATTTCTTGAATAATCGCGTTATATTTCCCTTCACGATTTAAATAAATTAAATCGTTATGGTCTTGACGAATCATTGGACGGTGGGTCGGAATCAGCACCACATCCAGACCATAAATTTCTTTCATTTCCGCTGCTTCAGTATCAGCAGTACCGGTCATACCGGATAATTTTTTATACAGACGGAAATAGTTCTGGAAGGTTGTGGTTGCCAGAGTCTGGTTTTCCGGCTGGATTTCCAGACCCTCTTTGGCTTCTACGGCTTGATGCAAACCTTCAGACCAGCGACGTCCCGGCATGGTACGACCGGTATTTTCATCGACAATAATCACTTCACCATCGTTGATGATGTATTGCACATTGCGTTGATAGAGATAATGGGCACGGATCGCTGCAGTGACATGATGCAACAGGTTCAGGTTCGACGCTGAATACAAGCTCTCGCCTTCTGCCAGCAAGCCCATTTCAATCAATTCACTTTCAATGGTTTCAAAACCCACTTCAGTAATTTCAACTGAACGCTGTTTTTCATCAATCCAGAAGTGACCGCCATCCGGCACTTTCTCTTCTTTCTGTGCCTGTAATTTTCGTGGAATATTATTGATGGCTGCATAAAGCTGTGAAGAATCTTCACTTTGACCGGAAATAATCAACGGGGTACGTGCTTCATCAATCAGGATCGAATCGACCTCATCGATAATCGCATAGGTCAAACCACGCTGCTTTTTCTCAGCCAGCGAGAACACCATGTTGTCACGCAGGTAGTCAAAGCCAAATTCGTTATTGGTACCGTAAGTAATATCGGCACGATAAGCTTCAGCTTTTTCCATCGGATTTTGCATGGAATAAATAATGCCGATGCTTAAACCCAAAAACTCAAATAATGGACGGTTCAACTCGGCATCACGTTGCGCCAGGTAATCGTTCACGGTAATGACATGCACGCCCTGACCACTGATGGCATTCAGATAACAGGCCAAAGTACCCATCAGGGTTTTACCTTCACCGGTACGCATTTCTGCGATTTTGCCTTCATGCAAGGTAATACCACCGATCAGCTGCACGTCATAATGACGCATGCCCATCACCCGCTTCGCCGCTTCACGACAGACTGCAAATGCTTCAGGCAATAATTTATCGAGGGTTTCACCCTTATTATATCGTTGTTTGAATTCTTCAGTTTTTGCAGATAAGTCTGCATCGCTAAGGGTAGATATCGTCGGCTCGAGCACATTAATCTTGTCTACGATTTTACGCATGCGTTTGAGTTCGCGCTCATTTTTGGTACCGAAGATTCCTCCGATCAGACTTGCCAACATGAATAGACTCTCTAAATCTTGCTTGTCAAATGAATATGTTCTTAGTCGTTATTATGGTGCTAGAAATTTGAACTACAAGGGTTTTGCTGTAAAACCGCTAAAAAAATCTGATCCTTAGTTCTAGCCCTAAGATCTAAGGCAAAGTAATGTAGCAAATTTTCCCTGTGCAACATAGTCAATTAAGTGACTGATTTTTGCGCTTCTGGATAGATGGATATCCTACTTATGCAATTTACTCATAAAGAAAGCAAAAAACACTATTTTTAATCATAAAAAAATTGGTTCATATTAAATCCTATCTCGACACTAAAAGACCAATTGAGGCTAAAAAGATGAGTTTACGTCTAGGCGATACCGCACCGAATTTTGAACAGCAATCCAGTGAAGGCCTGATTAATTTTTATGACTTTCTGGGTGATAGCTGGGGCATTTTATTTTCACACCCTGCCGACTATACACCGGTATGTACGACTGAACTTGGCTATACCGCAAAACTGAAAGATGAGTTTGCAAAACGTGGTGTTAAAGCGATTGCCTTGTCAGTTGATGATGTGGAGTCGCATCATGGCTGGATTAAAGATATTAATGAAACCCAGAACGCCACGGTGAATTTCCCGATCATTGCCGATCAGGATCGTAAAGTTTCCGAGCTATATGACTTTATTCATCCAAATGCCAGTGAAACTCTAACGGTTCGTTCTTTAGTGGTCATTGATCCCAATAAAAAAGTCCGTTTGATTATTACTTATCCTGCATCGACCGGCCGTAATTTCCATGAAATCTTGCGTGTGGTGGATTCACTTCAACTCACCGATAAACATAAAGTGGCCACGCCTGCGAACTGGCAGCATGGTGATGATGTTGTGATTATCCCTTCACTGAAAGATGAGGAAGAAATCAAGCAACGTTTTCCAAAAGGTTATACAGCGGTCACGCCTTACCTGCGCTTAACGCCCCATCCTGAGCAAGGATAAGCAGAGCACTGCTCTGCCCTTGCGCAAGGTGAGAAGCTATGCTTCGAGCAACAAATTAAAAGGACTCCTTTTTAATTTTGCGCAAGACAAGCGAAGCGCGTAGCACAGGATAAGATGGAGCTCGTAGTAAAGAATAAGAGAAACTCTATTTTTCCAGATTTTATGTTTTATCGAATACGACATTGACGTGCCACGGATTCGATTTGTTGATACAGCCTGTCTTCGGATAGGCTTTTTTATATTCAAAATTCCATATCCACTTTAAACTTGAAATAACAAAAACAACATCTATGCTCTGTATGAAAATCTGCATATTTCCCATCCTGATGAGCTGCCTCCTGACAGGTTGTATGACCACGCCGGCCCTGCCTGAACCTCAACGTCCTCAGCATTGGGGACAGCCCATTCATCAGAATCATAATTTTCATCAAATCAGCAATTTTGTCTATCGTAGTGAGCAGCCTTCAACTGAACTCATTCCTTTATTAAAACAGCATTAAATCGATGTAGTTATTAATTTACGTTCACGGGATAAAGACAGCTTTCTTTTGAGCAATGAAAAATTTCAGCTGCATCATGTACCCATACATACCTGGGCAATTGATCGGGAAGATTTATTGAAAATTATGCTACTGATTCAGCAAGCACAACAAAATCATCAAAAGGTGCTCCTGCATTGTTATCACGGCTCAGACCGAACCGGTGCCAGTGTCGCCATGTACCGGATTATTTTTGAACATTGGCCGATTGAGCAGGCACTACAGGAAATGAAACATGGCGGTTATGGCTTTCATGCCATTTGGCGCAATATTGACAATCTATTCACCCCTGAAAATGTAAAATGGATTCGCGAGCAACTCACGAATCCATTTACAGAAACTTTGGTTAATACAAAGAATTAACGCTTATCCAGCGGCACCCAGTCATTCACCCAAGCTGATTTCATATTCAGGCTGGCATCAGACGCAATTTTCTTACGAAGTGCATCTGCAGTCTCACGGTCTTTGGACGGCCCCACCATGATGCGTACACCTTTAGAAGTTGAGCTTTTGGTGACCTTATAACCTTTGGCACGCAGTTTGGCTGCTACAGCATCCGCATTGGCTTCATTCGCTGCCAGTGCCACCTGCACCATCCATTGCTTGTCCTCTTCACCTTCCAGTAACTTACGCGCCTGTTCAGCTTCTGCTTTCTTCTTGGCTTCTTCGGCTGCAGCCTTTTTCTTAGCTTCTTCAGCTTTACGCTTTTCGTCGGCCTTACGTTTTTCTTCGGCTGCTTTACGTTCAGCTTCTTTCTTTTCAGCCGCTTTACGCTCTTCCTCGGTTTTACGTTTTGCTTCAGCCGCCTTACGTTCTGCTTCGGCTTTTTGCTGTTGTTCTAACTTGCGTTTTTCTTCAGCGGCTTTACTTTCAGCAGCTTTACGCTCTGCTTCTTTCTTGGCTGCATCAGTAGAACTATTGGCTTTTTGTTGGTCCAGCTGCTGCTGGGCTAACTTTTTTTCTTGCACCGCTTTTTCTTCAGCCAGACGTTTCTGCTTGGCCTGTTCGTCTTCAACCAGTTCTGGCGGAATATTATCGGAACTTTGCTGTCCCAGGCGGTGTGCATTCAGGGCAGCATATTCTTCAGCCGCTTTACGCGCAGCATCTGCTTCAGCCTGCTGTTGCATCGCTAAAAATTCGGCTGCACGTGCTTCCTGCTCTGCAACCGATTTTTCCCGGTCACGACGTTGCTGTTCAAGTAAACGCTTTTCTGTTTCCACATCGACCGTCAAAGAACCGAGCGAATGATTGCCTGTCTCTTTATTTTCAACTTCCGCAGCCTGTGCCGGATTTTGCTGACGGTCCTGATTGATTTCATCTTGGCCTTTCAGGAGTAATGCTGCCAATAAAACACCACCACCGAGTAAAACAACACCGCCCATCCAGCGCTGTTTGTTATTCATTGACATTCTTCCAAATACTCCCATACCGCTTCTAAGGTATGAAATGATCCACATACCAAAATCAGCTGATTATTATCTGTTTGATCCAGTGCTGATTTAAAAGCTAATTTTACATTGTCAAATTGTTCTACCGCCTCACCGCTTAAAGCATCAGCCAAAACTGTGACCTCTGCCGCACGTGGGACGAATAATGGTGCAATTTTCCACAATTGAACCGTGTCTTTCAATAACTTGACGACAGAATTTATATCTTTATCTGCCAGCATTGAAAATACACAAATGACTTCATTATATTTTTGATTGTAATTTAAATAATCTCGTAATTGTTTCAGCAGAAATTCCACCCCATGCGGGTTATGTCCTGCATCAAAAATCACGGTTTTATTCTGGATTTGACGGATTTCAAAACGTCCCGGCAATTTTGCCGTTTGAATGCCTTGTGCAATTGCCTGCTGGCTGACGTTTAATTCGCTCAGCAGAATGGCGGCCACGGCGGTAGAAATATTATCTAATGCCAGTGAACCTGTTGGGAGTTTTAAGGTCGTACCCGATGAAGCAAAAGCCCAGCTTTGGCCATCTTCAAAGGCTTTATAGAAATAATCCCGGTTGATTGCATACAAAGATGCATTACATTCTTGAGCTTTATTTAGAATGGCTTGCGGGATCTGTTGCTGTCCACCAAACACGACTGGAATATCCGGGCGAATAATTCCGGCCTTTTCAAAAGCAATTTTCTCGATGGTGTCACCAAGCCAGTCAGTATGATCCAGACCAATATTGGTAATCACCGCAACATCCGGATTGACCACATTGACCACATCCAGACGGCCGCCTAAACCAACTTCCAGCACCCAGACATCACAGCACTGATCTTTAAAAATCACAAAAGCAGCCAGTGTCGTGGCTTCAAAGAAAGACAGGCTCAAACCGCATTCGCGACGAGCCTGATCGACCTGAACAAAAGCATCAATCAGCAACTGATCTTCCACTTCAATGCCGCGCAATTTAACACGCTCATTGAAACGGTACACGTGTGGAGACTGATATAGCCCGACCTTGAAGCCTTGCGCATTCAGGATCGCGGCTAGTGTAGTGGTGGTTGAACCCTTACCATTGGTTCCCGCCACTGTTAGCACTTTGGCCTCTGGAGATGTCACGCCCAGCTTTTCAGCCACCGGAATAACGCGCTCCAGACCTAAATCAATACCCGTAACGTGAACATGGCTCCAATACTCGAGCCATGTGTTTAAAGAATCTGTTGCTAATGGTGCTGTGTTCAATGCAAATTCATCAACTTCGTAACGATACGATAAACTGTATCACGTAATGCATGACGGTGAACAATCTGATCGATTACCCCATGATCAAGCAAATATTCCGCGCGCTGGAACGGTTCTTCCAGTTTTTCACGTACAGTCTGTTCGATCACACGTTTACCGGCAAAGCCAATCATCGCTTTCGGTTCAGCAATATGTACATCACCCAGCATTGCCAATGATGCGGTCACACCGCCGTACACTGGATGAGTCAATACCACTACATAAGGCAGACCTGCTTCTTTTAAACGCTGGATCGCAGCCGAAGTACGCGCCATTTGCATCAGGGACAACATGCCTTCCTGCATACGAGCACCACCCGAAGCAGCAAAACAGATCAAAGGTTGACGAGCTTCAATCGCATGTTCTGCAGCCTGAACAAAGCGGTCACCGACCACTGTGCCCATAGAACCGCCCATGAAGTCGAACTCAAACGCACAGGCAATCATCGGTACGCCTTTCAGCAAACCCTGAATTACCACCAGTGCTTCAGTTTCACCGGTTTTCTTTTGCGCTTCAGCCATACGGTCTGGATAGGCTTTGCTATCGACAAATTTCAGGGGATCTTTGGCTATAAATTCCTGACCCAATTCTGTTTGTACCTGATCAAAGAACCAGTTCAGACGTTCACGGGCTTTCATACGCAAATGTTCATCACATTGCGGACAGACATAGGCATTAAATGACATAGCAGTACGGGTCACCAATGCATGACATTCAGGACACTCAATCGTAGGCTCGGTAAATGTCGCTTTATATGCCGTTTGCTCATCGGGTACCTGAATGCCCGGAACAGTACGCTCCGTCCATGGGGTCGATGGGCTCAGAATTTTGCCTGATTTCACTTGTTGACTCATACTAACTCATCGAGCGCTGCTCGAAGCTCCTTGACTTTATTCACCGTCGCAATAACGGCTTGTTCTGGTGCGAGCGTTGCAAACTGCTTTACAAACGCACTACCCACAATAACTGCATCGGCAGCAACACCCATCGCTTTCGCAGATGCAGCATCACTGATACCGAAACCTACGCCTACAGGAACATCAGTCACAGCTTTAATCTTTTGAATGCGTGCAGCGGCTTCAGAGACATCTAAAGTTGCTGCACCGGTCACGCCTTTCAGTGACACATAGTAAATAAAGCCGCTGGCCTGTTTTGCTACATGTTGAATACGTGCATCGGTTGAAGTTGGTGCCAGCAGGAAAATCTGATCCATGTCATATTTTTCCAGTACTTCACCCAGACTTTTTGCTTCTTCTGGTGGCAAGTCCACCAGCAGTACGCCGTCTACTCCACATTCATAGGCATAAGCCACAAACTTTTCATAGCCAATTACTTCAACCGGATTCAGATAACCCATCAGCACCACTGGTGTTTCGCGGTCTTTCAAGCGAAATTCTTTCACCATGTGCAGTGCATCCAGAGTATTGGTTCCACCTGCCAAAGCACGCTCAGCAGCTAGTGCAATTACCGGCCCATCTGCCATCGGGTCTGAGAAAGGAAGTCCCAGCTCAATCACGTCGACACCCGCTTCCACCATCTCATGCAGCAAAGGCACTGTGACTTCTGGATGCGGATCACCCGCCATGACATAAGAAACTAAAGCTTTACGCTGTTGAGATTTAAGTTGTCCAAATCGTGTGACTAAACGTGACATAGGGTGGTATTTTCCTTAACGTGTTTCAAACTTGAGGCATTGACTATGTAGAAATACAAGACATCGCATTGTAACGCTATTTTTTGTCCAATGAACAGTCTGCGATACCGACCTCGAGTACTTCATTTCCTGTGCGAAGATTTCAAAACAATTCGGAAGGGTCTATTTACGATTATTTTGATTTTTTTCACAATGATCAAAGATGCCTAATTTTGCTATTACCTAAAATCTTGAATATTTAGATAAACTTATTTTTATCATATAAAAATTAATAAAAATGCAGATGTTAGCGCATTCATTTAAAGTTTTCTGAAATTGCAAAACCTGCTTTATACTAGTCCTATTCTCTTACTTTTTTATCTCCTATGCAGACTGATTCTGAGGCTACAGTGCAGGCACGCGCCATTGCACTGCTGCCGCTTATTGTATTTTTAACCATATTTTTGGGTAGCGGGATCTATCATTCCATGATCGGAACCGAGTTCGCGTTCTATCAGGTGAAAGCGCCTGTGGCTGCCCTGCCTGCGATTATCTTGGCTGCATTAGTGTATCGCGGCAAACTCAACCAGGGCATTGAGGAATTCCTCAGAGGTGCCAGTCATCCGAACTTAATTCTGATGTTTATGGTGTTTATGCTGGCAGGTGCTTTTGCCAGCGTCAGTAGCGCCATTGGCAGCGTCGACGCCACCGTGCAGATGGGCCTGTCGGTGATTCCACCTACATTTATTCTGCCGATGTTATTTGTGATCTCGGCCTTTATTGCCACGGCGATGGGTACCTCCATGGGCACCATTGCGGCCTGTGCGCCGATCGCTTTTGGTTTCACCCAGGTGACCGATATCGATGTGATTTATGCGATTGGTGCAGTGGTCGGTGGTGCCATGTTTGGTGATAACCTGTCCATGATCTCAGACACCACCATTGCGGCGACCACCAGCCAACGCGTACAACTGCGTGACAAGTTCAGGGTCAATGTCTGGATTGCAGTTCCAGCCTCAATCGTCACTATTTTAATTTACGTGTTAAGTACCGGCAGTAGCAACACATTGGAATACAAGGATTTTAACTGGCTTCTGGTCTTACCTTATATCGCCGTATTTATTTTGGCCTTTAGCCGTTTACACGTTCTGGCTGTACTGACCATTGGCGTACTACTTTCCGGCTTGTTTGGCCTATTTGCCACAGCTGAATTCGATCTGCTCAAACTGAATACTTCAATTTACGATGGCTTTGTCGGCATGTTTGAAGTGGCGTTATTGTCGATGTTTCTGGGTGGCCTGTCGGCGATCATGCAGCGTGAAGGCGGTTTACGCTGGCTGATCGAGCGTATTTATAGCCTGACCCGTCTGTTTAAAGTTGGGAAGCAACGTGCTGGCGAAATCGGGATTAGTTTTTTGGTGGTGTTTTCGAATATCTTTGTGGCCAATAATACCGTGGCGATTATTCTGTCTGGTGATATGGCGCGTGAAGTCGCCAAAGAATACGGCGTAGATCCCAAGCGTTCTGCCGCACTGATGGATATTTTTTCTTGCGTGGTACAGGGTTTAATTCCTTATGGCGCACAGTTACTACTGGCCTGTTCTATTGCAAAAATCTCGCCGGTTGAACTGATTGGTGGAGTGTACTATTGCTGGATTCTGGCCATTTTTGCGATTGCGGCGATTGCGTTTAGATTCCCTAACATCAAAGCCAGCGCTTAATATCGTTATCCTCCCAAAATAAAAAAGCGACCGATACGGGTCGCTTTTTTTAGCTTCGCTGTTGGTGTAACTGCCTTTTACGCTCTAACAAGGTCTGTCCGGTGGCTGCCTTGTAGGCCCGTGCCAATGCCGACTGGTCAGAATAATCCAGCTGCTCGGCGATCTCGCTCAGCCCCATTTCCTGTTGCAACAGCAGCTCGCAGCGTTTAATCCGCTGCTGTTCCAGCAGTTTTTTAAATGAGGTGTCATGGGTGCTGAATAAGCGCTGCAAACTCCGTGTCGACATCAGCAACTGACGGGCAAGCTGTTCAACTTTAATGGCCTGATGCCGGATACGGAGCTGTTCGGCAATCATTTGCTGGGCCTGCTCCAGATAATTCTCAAGTGGTGGCTTGGCTGCAATCGCCTGTTCTGCCTGATGAACCAGTAGCTGCAACAGCATTGGATCTGCCTGCTCAGACCGATGCGCCAGTCCTTGTAGATCCAGTTCTATGCCATAGTAGGCTTGGGAAAATATCACCTCGCTGGCGAAAAACTTTTGATAATGCATTTGTCCCCTATCGGGCGCATGGGCAAAGCGTACACAACGGACTAACAGTTGATGATCCTGCAAAATGACACGCCCCAACTGCACCATCGCGGCCATGGTCAGCTCATTGAGCAGATTATATTTTTCATCCAGATAAGCCCAATATAATTCAATACTGTGTTCATGTTGCTTCAACTGCAAAGGTACAAACTCACTGCCATCAATCACCAGTCGTTGAAAACGCATAATATGGTGGATCATTTCCGCAACGCTGCTGCTTCGCGAAGCCATATAACCGAGCACACCAAAATGTTCTGGACGAATGACCTGCACGATCTCGAAAATCAGTTGCGGACAGTTTAAATATTGCCGGGTTTTTAACAGAAGCTGATTTAATAATTCCAGCGGCACTTGCGTGGCAAAAGGCTGATCAATCAGGGTCGCCAGCGCTTCATGTACATCTTGCAGAAAGTCAGCTTCCAAAGGCTCAATTTGCAGACTGCGCAGATAAGTCGCCCAAAGCTGAATATAACCATTGGATATTTTAATTTCTTGCATGCGCGCTTCTCGATGCCTGCTTTAGTCTGAGCAGTTTTATTTTCATTTGGCATAAAATGTATAAAAATTGGCAAGCTCTGTCAAAACAATTACGAGATTCCCCGACATACTGTCCGTCTCGTCACAAAAAAGAATTCCTAAGATGAATGCAGTATTAAAATCTTCAATAAAGCCCGTGGTCCGGACCCAGCTTGATTTTAAACTGGATGAAATTCCGCGCTACTGGTTTGGCGGCGATCCCTTTCTGACCCGCATGTTCGATGCCTTGAGCCTGACCTTTCCAGATGGTGAGCGCTATTTTATTCAGAGTGTACGCCTGTTCCGCGATCAGATCACAGACCCGGAGCTGCAAAAACGTGTTGCGGATTTTATTCGTCAGGAAGCACAGCACGGCATTGCCCATGAAAAAATGAACCAGCTGATGCGTGAACAAGGCATGCCTGTCGATGATTTTATTGAACGTTTGAACAATATGTTCGCTTATGACCTCAAACATCGTTCAGCACAGTTCAATATTGCCACGACGGCAGCGGCAGAACACTTAACCGCGCTGATGGCTGAAACTTTTTACGGTCAGAAATCCACCTTAAAAGACGGCCATCCTTATGTACGTGCCATGTTTGCCTGGCATGCGATTGAAGAAATGGAACATCGTGATGTGGCTTTTGACGTGATGAAAGAGGTCGCAAAAACACCTGAATGGATGCGCAAAATGACCCTGCTCAGTACGACATTTTTGATGTTTAGTTATACCGCCTATCGCGCCAATGTCATGCTGAAACATGATGGCTTCAGTGTCTTAGAGCGTCTGCAAATGAACCTGAAAGGACTGCCCTGGTTGTTTGGCCGTAACGGCACCTTGACCCGCATGGGCCCACAATATCGGGACTGGTTTAAAAAAGACTTCCATCCTAGTCAGCATCCGGTGATTGCGCAATATGATGTCTGGGTAAAAACCTTAGCCGAAACCAATGACCCGATTCAGGCCGGTGAAGCCTTCTGGCAGGCCGCCAAAGATTAAGCTCAAATCAAAAGAGCCTTCAAAATTGAAGGCTTTTAAATTAGGTCTTATGTCCTGCACTTTTACCATTTGGCATAATGCCGTTCAAGCAAGGCATATTCATTTAGTAAAATAATTTCCTGATCATCCTGCTGAATCGTTCCGGAAACTTTGGCCTGCCACTGACTAAACTGGCTTCCCACCAGACGCAGGTTCAGATTTTCATAACGGCGCCAACCTGTACTCACCATCAGATTCAATTTTTCATCCAGCGACTGAATCGTCCATTGGTTTTCCGATTCCTGCTGGAACAGTACATCGGCCACTGCATAAATCTTTCCATTGATCCACAGACAGTTTTCATTACCAAAGCTTTCATTTACACCTGAGGCCAGATTAATGCCAATCCGGTTCTGATTCCTATCCCAGAAATTACAGGACAGCCAGAACCAGGCCGTTTCTGGACGCAAAAAGCCACAGGTATCATCTAATGAGGCAAAGCTGCGTTCATTAAACTGAATGGTTTCACCCTGCTTGTTAATGAAAAAGCCTTCACAGCCCAAAGTGGTCAGTTTCTGGGTATAGGTCCAGCCGTTGATGCCAGTCGGACTGCACATACTCAGCGGGTCTGTGCCAGCACAGAAAATCCGGGCACTGAGTTTAATTTCACCATATTTGCTGACGTTGATATAACGCACGCCGTTGGCATGCTGGATATCGATCTGAAAAGGTGACTTGTGAAAATAACTATGATTAAACAGTGGCTGCTCGTCCAGCACCGTGTTACGGGACAGGAAATTAATCGCATTCCATTCCAGCACTTCATTGGTCATATGGTTATAGACATAGACAAAACCATGCCCTGCCCATGCAATATCGGCAATCGCCAGTCCAATCGTATAATGCTCGTGCTGAATACTACAGAATTTGAATTTTTTATATTTTAGATGCTTACGCCAGCCTGACAGCACATGACCATAAGGATTTTTGTATTGATATGCCTGATAGTCAATACTTTTTGGAAGCTCCTTGAAACGTCCATAACGCGGTTGTCCATTTGCCTGAATTAAATCCATTTAAGACATTCCATCTCAGTCAAAACTGTTTTTCCTTGGCAGTATTATGCCAATTATTAAATTTTGATAAAGAGATTTTTTAAACCGCTTATCGAATCATCAAGCCAGCCGCAGGTTTAATTCAATCGCAAACTGCTTTAAATCGTGAGATAAGTATTTTCCCAGCGATTGCCGCTAAAACTACCCTCTAGCAGTTGGACGTAGCGGCCATAAACCTGATCGATGGCAATACAGTCATCTACATCCAGCACACGGTCAGTATGCTGTTTTTGCCAGTGCCGGGCGAAGTAAGCTTTACCACACTGTTTGGCCACCATGGCATTCTGTGCAACCACCAGCACATAACGATGCAGCTCGCCAAATTCACGTGGATCATAACCGCCCAGATTAATCAGCCAAAGTTTTTCATCGGATTGCTGCGGCTGTGCATCAGTAAATTGCAGCGCATAGGATTTGCCTTCAAACTCTAGCCCGTTGATTTGCGCCCAGGCATCAATATGCAAGCCTTTCTGTTCCGCAAACCAGGCATTTTTCAATTGCGGATAGGTATCTTCCAGACTCTCTCCTATTGCCAAAACCACATCATGAACTTCTGTATTGGCACGGGCATGACGACCACCGAGCATCACAATAAACAGGCTGGGCATTACATTTCCTTGTTAGCTGCAAGCTTTAAAATCATTTAATTAATGATCGCCAGTATAGCTCAAAGCTATTCCATGATGATGTAGCCATCTGCCAAGGACAAATTTGCATCGTCAGTCTGACTCAATTTTCGCAAAACAGCATCCAGTCACTCAGTACCGATATCCATATCGAGGATCAGTTTAAGTCTATGTCGGACTCAAAAAACCATTTTCAGTGAATACAATTGGCTAGCGAATCATTTCCGATCATTTTCATCAGGATTTACAGCAGAAGATGATTATTTTTTTGTACAAAATATAAACACGGCTAAACCATACAAATCTGTACAAATTTTCACCCAAATTTCAATCTAAAGGCATATTTCGTTGACTGAAATGCGCTGAAAGACGATACTCTCAATGTTTTTATTTAAGCAAATCGGTTCAAAGAGGCTGGGCCAAAAGTTCGGTCCTCAGAAACTCAATCCAACGCAAGGGGCTATATATGGCTGGTGGAAAGTCAACTATCATTTACACACTGACCGACGAGGCGCCATTACTGGCGACTTATTCTCTGCTGCCGATCATTGAGACCTTTACTAAGCCAGCTGGCGTTGAGATCGTCAAAAGTGACATCTCTGTAGCTGTGCGCGTGCTCTCCGAATTTACAGATTACCTAAGCGAAGAGCAAAAGGTGCCTGACACTCTAGCTGAGCTAGGTCGTCTTACACAAGATCCAGACACGAACATTATCAAACTCCCAAATATCAGTGCTTCTGTTGGCCAGCTAACAGCGTGTATCAAGGAACTTCAGTCTAAAGGCTATGCAATCCCTGACTATCCTGAAAACCCGACCACTGAAGAAGAAAAAGCAATCAAGGCACGTTATAGCAAATGTCTTGGTTCAGCAGTAAACCCTGTTCTACGTGAAGGTAACTCAGACCGTCGTGCGCCTGCTGCCGTTAAAAACTACGTGAAAAAACACCCGCACTCTATGAGCGAGTGGAAACAGTGGTCTCAAACTCACGTTTCACACATGGACGAAGGTGACTTCTACCACGGCGAAAAGTCAATGACTTTAGACCGCGCACGTGATGTGAAAATGGAATTGATCACCAAGTCTGGTGAAACCATTGTTCTTAAGCCAAAAGTTGCGCTTCAAGACGGCGAAATCATCGACTCAATGTTCATGAGCAAGAAAGCACTTTGCGACTTCTACGAGAAAGAACTGGATGACTGTAAAGAAGCAGGTATCCTATTCTCTTTACACGTTAAAGCAACCATGATGAAGGTGTCTCACCCAATCGTCTTTGGTCACTGTGTAAGAATCTACTACAAAGAAGCATTCGAAAAACATGGCAAGCTTTTTGATGAGCTTGGCATTAATGTCAATAACGGTATGGCCGGTCTTTACGAGAAAATCGAGACACTTCCAACTTCTCAACGTGAAGAAATCATCCGTGACCTGCATGCTTGTCAAGAACACCGTCCAGCACTGGCAATGGTTGATTCAGCAAAAGGCATCACTAACTTCCATTCTCCTAACGACGTCATTGTAGATGCTTCTATGCCTGCAATGATTCGTGGTGGCGGTAAAATGTGGGGCGCTGACGGTAAACCTTACGACTGTAAAGCAGTTATGCCTGAATCTACATTCGCGCGTATTTACCAGGAAATGATCAATTTCTGTAAGTGGAATGGCAACTTTGATCCAAAAACCATGGGTACTGTACCGAACGTTGGTTTGATGGCGCAAAAAGCTGAAGAATACGGTTCACATGACAAGACCTTCGAGATCTCTGAAGCTGGTGTTGCAAACATCGTTGATCTTGAAACTGGCGAAGTGTTGATGTCACAAAACGTGGAAGAAGGCGATATCTGGCGTATGTGTCAGGTGAAAGACGCACCGATCCGTGATTGGGTGAAACTTGCTGTGACTCGTGCACGCAACTCTGGCATGCCAGCAATCTTCTGGCTTGACCCGTACCGTCCACACGAAAACGAACTGATCAAGAAAGTTGAAAAATACCTGAAAGATCATGACACCACTGGTCTTGATATCCAGATCATGTCACAAGTACGTGCAATGCGTTATACGCTTGAACGTGTTGCTCGCGGTCTAGATACTATTTCTGTAACAGGTAACATCCTGCGTGACTACCTGACTGACTTGTTCCCGATCATGGAATTGGGTACATCTGCGAAAATGTTGTCAATCGTGCCATTAATGGCAGGTGGCGGCATGTACGAAACAGGCGCAGGCGGTTCTGCTCCTAAGCACGTACAGCAGTTAGTTGAAGAAAACCACTTACGTTGGGATTCACTGGGTGAATTCATGGCGTTGGCGGTGTCTTTAGAAGAAATGGGTATTAAAGAAGGCAATGACGACATCAAGTTACTTGCTAAAACTTTAGACCAAGCGACTGGCAAATTGCTGGATAACGACAAGTCTCCTTCTCGTCGTACTGGCGAATTGGACAACCGTGGTAGCCATTTCTACCTGGCGAAATTCTGGGCTGAAGCTTTGGCTGCTCAAGACGAAAATGCTGAATTGAAAGCGAAATTTGCACCACTTGCAAAAACTTTAGCTGAAAATGAAGAGAAAATCGTTGCTGAGCTTACAGCAGTTCAAGGCAAATCAGTAGACATTGGCGGTTACTACGCAGTTGATCAAGAGAAAGTAAATGCAGTGATGCGTCCAAGTGCAACGTTGAATGCTGCTCTTGCTTCTATGTAATGAGTTAAAAAATCGATTTAACCTTCGGTTAAATTGATTAAAAAAACCGGCACTGACGTGCCGGTTTTTTTTATGTCCAATTCATGCAGCGCAATCACTGAAGCAATCCATTTTTTAAGCAGTTCTATGCAGTGTTATTTTCACAAGCTATCTTTTAAATCAAGAAGATAATTTTGAAGAGCAGATAAAAAGAAACAGGTTATTATTTTTCAGACAATAAAAAACCCCAAGACTGAATGTGCTTGGGGTTTTTTAGAATTTTGGTCCGAGGGTCGGGATCAATATATTAATATATCCAATTGTTTTAACTAAATTTATTTAAATTAAAAAACTAAAAGGTACTCACCAAGGTACTCATTTTTAAAATTAGAAACTCTGCTATTACAATAACTTAAATAAAAAACAATCCTAAAATCTTAATGATTAAGCGTAGACACCAACTTAATAGCTTCTACTTTAAAGTCATCTAGATAATGAAAGTCAGGGTTAGGTAGCCTAGGAAAAAGTGCTTTTAACGCGTATTCACTACTTAGCCCTAAAACATCCTCATCTAGCATATAAACATGATAGCTTAAATCAGAAGCAATCAGGGATAATTGAGCAAGTAAGTCTTCAATGCTCTCTGCACTGTAAAAATCCTCCTCCCCCTCTGAACTTCCAATTTTTCCACTTGTAACATGAGCATGATAGTAAAGCGTATTTTTTTCTATTACTTCGTCATCTATGGTCAGATTTACAAATAAAAAAGAATCATCGCCATCATATGCCACCCCTATCATGTATGCATTGAAATCCCTTAAAGCATTATTTTTATCAAGGATATAGTCAAACGCATCTTTTAACTTCATTGTGTTTCCTTATCTAATAAAATCGGATTAATCAAGGATGCAAATTATTGACCTAAGCCCAATTAAAAGTGAATGAAATTAAATCAAATTAGCAGTAAAATCTTTAGCTCAATCAAGGGGGCGCAAAAGATAGATGAACATAAATACAAATACCAATCACTTTAATATTAAAAAAATGACAATTAATCAAGCAGAGTTTCTTCAGAACTTTAAGAAATTAGATGTTGCCTCTCGCAATCTTTTACGACCGATTCTCTTTGATCCAAACCAAGATCAAATTAAAGTTTTAAATAAGTTTAGAAAACTTTATCAATACAAAGATTTAGTAAAAATTTATAATGCTCTAACTAAGATTGAAGATTATGAAAGAAAAGTTATTCCTGATTACTTCCCCACTACGGCCCAAGTTTATGATGATTTTCAACGCCTAAAATGTATTGAGCTTAAAAAACAAGTAAAGATCGTAGAACTATTAGCATTACAAAATAAAAACAAGTTAAATGATTTTTTTAAAAAAATAGATGGTTTAAATAAATTAATTATAACCAAAAAGTATAAAGAATCTGATTCTGAAATTGAAAAAATTTACCAGAAATTTGGTTATAGTCATTTTTTATTAAGGAAAATTCTTCTAGTAAAAGAATTAAATAATGATAAAAATAATCTAAATTTTGTTCAAAAATTTATTAGTGAATACAATTCTACAGGTAGAAATTTAATTATTAGCTCATTACAGCAATGCTATCAAATCGATATAGATTATTTAGGACTTAAAAAGTCTATAATTAATAGACATGAAAAAAGCTTGTTTTGCAAACACATATCAGAAATACCATTCACATATTTACAAAGCCACAATCTTGAAGAAATAAATGAAAAATTATTAAGCAATATACAAAGCTCTTTAATTGATGGTTTGTTTTTTTTAAAATATAATAATAATTTTCTAAATTTAAAAGATCTAGATACTATTGACAATGTTATTTCAATAAAAAACCCATCCATAGATTTAAATGACTTAGCAAAATTCTATATAAATAATTACGAAACAGATAGTGAAGATATATTTTACAAACATTCCAGTGCATGGTATGAGATCGATGATATTTATAAATATAGAATTTTAAATGACAATTTCTATAGTGAATCCATGGGAAAAATTGAAATTAAAGAACAACTACATATAATAAATGAATGGATAGCTGATTTAAGTTTAGATGAACTATCTATTTCCCAAAGTTTGACGAAACATAATTATTTAGATTTAAAAATCCTAGAAGAATCTGGATCTATAACACGCTCTTCAATTTTTAATCACATTATGATGAAAAATGAAGGTAATGTAATAATCTCATTATCAAGTTTATATAATTTAATGGGAAGAACCCAAGATCTATCACGGACAGTAGATCAAAAATACTTAAGAATGGCAGCAGAAAAAACGGACTGTTTAGAATCACAGATCATTTTTTATCTCCTTATAGGTAAAAAAAGTAGAAATGAAAAAGATAATCATCGATTAAAGAAATATATTCAAAAAATTACTATTGAAAGATTTAATAGCAATTTAGTCGACTTTGTAAAATACTTATCGACAAAATCAAAAGCTGTGGCTGAGTATACTTATGAATTATGCACAGAAGATTTCATTGCAACAATGTCTCAAATTATTCCTACAACTTTAAAAATAACTGAAACAAGAGCAGATCTACATACATGGATGGGTGATTTTACAGGCGACAGACAATATAATGATAGAGCAAGAACCCTTCTAATTGATCATCAAATTAATAGAATAAGAAATGAAATTGATGACAACAGAATTTATGTCGATTCTTATAGATTTAATGAATGGATATGCGATGATATATTAAGGGAATTTAATAGCTGTTTATCAAGTTTGAGCCAAAATGGTTTATTAGATTATTATGACTCTCCTCAATTATTATTACTAATAGAAAAAGCATACTTTGAATTTTGTAATAATAAAATATTTGGAATTTCATCATATCTTGGTCGGAGAATTAGACATGGTACTTTTAAAGGACATTTGTTTTCAAATGTAATTATCCCTTTAGAGGAACAATATGAAGTTCTTCTGTCCGACCCTTCCTTTCTAACCCAATGGAAAATTTGGAAAAATGAATATGAAAAAAAAATTGATAATATCATTCGACATAATTTACATATTAAATCCACCAAAAATAAAGATGGTTTAATACAAACTGACCTAAATTCTCCTAGTAAAACAGATGTTGCTTATGCTTGTGCCAAAAATATAATTTCTGAATTTATTTCAAAAAATGGCACTAGTACTTTAAGTACCGTTATTGTTGAATATTGCTGGCGCTTAATCGTAATTGATTTAAGAAATATTAATGATTTTCTTAAAAATCAAAAAAATGAAATATTAAATAAAACAAAAATAGAACAATTAAAAATCAATCAAAATCAAAGAATTAAAGAACTAACAACTAGTTTTACATTAGAGTTACATAGAACAATTAATGATAAATTTATTTCTATATATGAATGGTTCAAAAGACCTCATTCAGTGGCTCCTAAAGCAAGTTTATCACTTCTTTTTAAAGCTGTTATTGAAGAAGTCAGAGACACGTTTCCTTTGTTCAAAGATATAGATGGAGATAATCAATTCGATTTCGAGTTGTTTGGTGGAGCGTATCATGTTATATATGATGCATTATATGTGATTATCTATAATGCAGCGAAACATGGAAAACCAACTAGCCATTTAGAAAAATTCTATACAATTGATCCATCAAATTATAAAATTATAGTTTCTGTTAGCTCTGATATAAAAGATAGCGACAACGAAGATTATATCAATAGCAGACTCCAAGTCGATCAAGAAATGGATATTGATAATGCACAATTATCTGAAGATCGAAGCGGAATAAAAAAACTATACCATCTTATGAAATATGATAATAATTTCGTAATTGAAAAAATTGAATGTTCAAACCGCAAAGTAAATATAATATTCTCATATAAGGTATTACATAATGTTTGATATTTTAATTGTAGAGGATGATAGTTTTAAATTAAAAAGTTTAAAGGATTTTCTCTATGCCAATATGGTAAATATTAATATTGTAGTAGCTACAAACCTTCAAAATGCTATAACCCTAATCAATGAATCTATTTTTCACTTAATATTAGTTGATATGGCAATACCAAGCCATCCTATAGAATCAGGAACAGGTTCCCCAATAAGCTTGCTGAATGGAGGCTTACAAGTAATTCTTGAAATTCAATATTTAGATCGTAAAGATGATTGTATCGTTCTGACTCAATATCCTGATGTTGAAATATGTGGTGAATATTTTCCTATTGATCTTGCCTCTTCCAATATTAAAGATTTGCTAGATTGTACCGTGTTAGGATGTATACAATATTCAGAAGATACAACAACATGGAAAGAAGACCTCAAAGAGCTTTTACAATCGTATGAAAATTTTAATTCTTGAAGATGAAACCCATAAATTTAATTTAATTTCAGAAGAAATTTTAAATTTTAACCCTGACATAAAAATTGATCGTTCTGAAGATCGTACTAATTTTATCAAAAAGTTAGAGCGTGAAATTTATGATCTAATTATTATTGATTTAATTGTACCTACACATCCTCAAAGTGACCCAATCGATTTAAGTGGATCGATTATATATGACTTAAGAGATGAAGATTGCCCAAATATTAGGACTCCTGTACTTGCTCTAACACAGTTTGATGCCGTTGCTATTGATAATTTTGAAGAATTAAATAGTCATAATATCAATGTAATAACTTTTTCTTGTGAAAAAGAAGCTTGGAGAAAACCACTTCTACAGCGCTTAATAGATAATTTTCCCCCACCCAAATATGATTTTGTTATTGTATGTGCTTTACCAAAAGAAAGCATTGCATATAGAAGTATAGGTCTAGACATTTCTGAATCTAAATCAATTCAAGGTCTAGACTGTTTAGATATTAAACTAGACAGCCTCAAAGGATTAGTAATTACTTGCCCTAGGATGGGATTAGTTGATGCAGCTATTACTTCAACTATGGCATTACAGATATTCAAACCTAAGCTGATTGCAATGAGTGGAATTTGTGCAGGAATAGAGGGGGAAGCAGAAATTTATGATATTACTATTCCCGAACTATGTTACCAACATGATTCTGGTAAATGGACTGCAGATGGATTTACACCTGAACCCTACTCAATTCAGCTTGATCATACAGTGAAATTAAAGATCAAAGAATTAATTTCTAGAGAGGGATTTGTTAATCATATCCTTAGTGATATTTCTCCTAATAGATCTGAAATACCTCAACATCTTGAAAAAATTAGCACTTCCATTAAATTAGGTATTTTATCTAGTGGTAGTGCAGTAGTTGCAGATGAAAATTTTAATAAGATTATAAATATGCAACATAGAAAAATTGCAGCATTTGAAATGGAATCATATGCTCTTTATGAAGCGGCAAGATTAACAGATTTTAAACCAATGTTTTTTAGTGCTAAAGCAGTTGTTGATAATGGGACACCAGGAAAAAATGATGACTTCCATAGAATAGCTTGTCTAGTATCTGCAAAAACAACCATTGAAATTATTAAAGTACTTCTTTGATAAAATTCACAAATGGTTCTAAACCTCTAGAGCCATTTGTACTTTTAAAATCACAACTCCACATTCTAGCAAACATACTAGTTCTTTATTATTTGACTATACCTTTAAAATAATTTCTTAAAAGCCTTATTTTTTTATCAAAAGAGTTCCTGGCAGGAATTAAATTATTAATTTATCATTTTCGTTGCAAGTTAATAGGTAAATAATAATGACTGTTAGAATTTATGTAAGAGCAAGTACGAAAGAACAAGATGCAGAACGTGTATTAGATGACTTGAAAAAATTTGCAAAAAATCATATTGAAAGTGACCTAATACAATATATTGAGAATGAGTCAGGTACTAAGTTGGAACGCCCAATTCTAAACAAATTACTTGAAGAATCATCCAATGGAGATATTTTATTAATCGAAAGTGTAGACCGCTTATCACGGCTTTCTCAAAATGATTTTGAAATACTGAAGAATCGTATCAAAGAAAAGGGATTAAGATTAATAGTTGCTGATTTGCCCACTACACATATGCTAGTTGCACAAGATGAAAGTATCACTAGCTCAATTCTAACTCTTATTAATAATATGCTGATTGATCTCCTAGCCACTATGGCTAGATTAGATAATGACAAACGCAGAGAACGCATTAAGCAAGGTTTAATGAGAAGTGGCTACATTCCAACTGGAAAAAAGGCGAACTTAGAAAAGCATCGAAGAATTAAAGAGCTAAATATTAAAGGGCTAACAAAAGAAGAAATTGCAAAAGCCGTCGAGTGTGGAATAGCAACTGTGTATAGAGTTCTAAAAAATTAGTAAAAAAAAAGCGATACAAAAGTATCGCCTTTAAAATCATTGTGTTATTGATTGATTGGTTTTATTATACCACCAAAGTTCTACTGCCTTAGCATCAAAATATACGGCGGATTGTCTATTAGTTCCATCCTTAATTGGACGAGGAAATTTTTCATCATTATTAATTAATTTAATCAATTTATCTTGTTTTATAGACAACATGTAACACACTTCTTTTTTTGTTAGTCTTAATTTCTTCATTTCTATCATTTTCTTCCCCCTTTTTTTCTTTTATATTTCTTATTATTCTTAATTCTAGATTTGCTTTAGATTTATCAATATTTCTATCACTTATGATTATTTTCATTTTAGTAGCTTTCTTTGTTCATTTTTTATATTTAAGTCTATACCATACTCATTTAAAATTTTTTTCTTCTTTAAATGAATCATTGTCCTAGAATAATAATCTGAAATACAGCCTTCTTCATAAAGTGTTATAAATTTTCTATCAGATTTATTTTCTATATCTAGAATATTATTTCTCTTATCAACATTGGGAAGCTTTAATTTAGAAAATACATCATCGAACATTCTTCTTATTTTTTCTAAATCATTCCATTGGCTTGCATACATCAAATTCCAGTCTTTAAGTTGAGCATTTAGAATTTTACACTCTGCTCTAACCATTCTTTCAGCAATTTCATAAATTTTTGGCTCTATAGAAAATCTTTGATTTTTTTCTCTCAACTCATTTCCTTTGTGATAATACTTTAAACTCCATCTAGTTTTACTACTCATACCGAAATAACAGCCATTTTTATATAGTTGTTTAGCCTTATAAGGAAAATAACCAAGCATTTGTACATTATTTAAATATCTTAAAGCATCTTGCTTAGATGCAAAAATATAATCAAGTTTCACATCAACTCGATATACTCTGAAATTCCCATTCTTGATATTTTTAAACTGTTCTTCTGAAAAAGAAATCAAATCTTTAGACTTTAAAACATTAACAAATTCCACAATCAAATTAAGTAAATTTTTTTCACCAGTAACATTTTGTGATTTCAACCACTTATAAATATTTCCTGAAACATGAATATAATCTTTTTTGTATGTCAAAGTAACAGTTTTACCTTTATCAGATGATATAATTTTAGGCTTAAATTTTATCTGACAATTTTGATCAGACAATTTATAAACGTCATCGACTGTATCTAAATGCAAAGTTGTATACAAGATTGAACCCTCTGTAATTTTCTCTGCATTCCCATTAACAAATAAATCAAAATCAATCCAATCTATTTCATAATTATTATTTTTCTTCATATCAAAATCTCCTTTTTTTATAATTTTTCCAAATTAGGAACAAAAAATAGAACCCAATAAAAAAATTATGGATTCAAAATTAAAATAGTATTTTAAAAAATTAAACAATTGTCGCCTTAATATATAATATGAACTTTTATTATTTTTAAATATATATTTTATACTTGCTATTATACTGCTTTATATTATAAAAGTCAAATTTCAACTAAAAACTACCATAATAAATTAGATGACTAACTTCTTTCTCATACTCATTTAAATTAAACACAATATGACCAAAATTTTTAAAAAATTTTATATTATTATCATCATTTCTTAACAAAAATACTTTTGGAATTATTTTACTTAGATCATCTAATTTTATATTTTCAATTTTTGGATAAATTAAACCATATCCTATCCAGCACTCAATCGCATAAGATAAAACATCATTATTTTCACTTATATCTTCAGCCAAAATTGATTCAACATTTTGGTATTTCATTAAATCTTTGACTGAACATTTAACAACCCTACTATTCGCTAAGAAGAGCTTCATTCATTTTCTCTTTTGATTTTAAATTCAGTAAGTCTCCATATTCATGAGGAGTTATATACGGATTATTTTCAATATAGGTTAGCCAGTTACTCCATATATTCATAATTTTTCTACGTTCTTCTAAGTATTCTGCAATATGAGTATACGCTCCAACGGTATCATTCTTTTCTATATGACTCATTTGCTTTTCTAAAGCATCTCTTTGGAACAAACCCATTTCAGCTAAAGAAGATCTTGCTAAAGCCCTAAAACCATGTAAACAAATCTCTTCTTTGTCATAGCCCATACGCTTTAAAGCATTATTAGGTGCTTCCCCACTCAAGAATTTATTTTTGTCTTTCACACTTGGAAAAACGTGATTACAGGGCAGAGTAAAACTTGAAGTGCGACATAAACCACCTAATTAATTTAAAGGGTTTATGGAGTATATAAAATTGTCATACCATCATCTTAACTTTGAAGATCGTACTGCATTAATGCTTGAGTCAAGAA